>NZ_AUJJ01000025.1:0-77692 GCF_000424165.1 Butyrivibrio sp. AE3006
TGATATGATACCTCCAAAGTAGATAGGTTAAATAACCAAAGTCTACTTTGGAGGTATTTTTGTGTTTTCTTATAAATATAGTGCAGCGCAAAAAATCAGAGCTTGTGAAGATTATCTGTCGGGAAAGTATAACTCTTATGATGTATGTGAGCGTAATGGAATTCATTATAATAAAGAAACACGTTCAGATTCAGCACTGAGACAATGGGTTGCGAAGTATAAACTTAGAGGAGCGAGTGCTTTTTCGGATGATCATTCGACGGCGAAATCGTATTCTTCAATTACTAAAATAAATGCAGTTGAGGATTATTTATCAGGAAAAGGATCAATAACAGACATAACTGCTAAATATGATATCTCAAGCACGACGGTTTTAAGACGGTGGATAAAAAAGTATAATGCCAATAGAGAGCTTAAGGATTATGATCCTAAGCGGGAGGTCTATATGGCAGAAGCTAGAAGAAAAACCACTATTGAAGAACGTAAGGAAATCGTTAAGTACTGCATTGATCATGATCGCGATTATAAAGGTACAGCAGCCACCTATGATGTTTCCTATACACAGGTGTACAGCTGGGTGAGGAAGTTTGATGCTAACGGAGAAGACGCCCTCATTGATAAGCGTGGACATCACAAAACAGATGATGAAGTTAATGAACTTGAACGCTTACGCAGAGAAAACCTGCGACTTAAACGACAGCTTCAGGAAAGGGATATGACTGTTGAACTGTTAAAAAAAGTGAGAGAATTGGAAGGGATGTGAGGCTCGGTAAGGTTAGGTTTGAGTGCAAATATATAGCAATACAGTCTTTCTACAATGAAAAGCACTGGAGTATAAACTGGATGTGTAAAACACTGGGTGTATCACACGCAGCTTATTACAAATGGCTTAATCGGGAGATCCCCGAAGAAGAACTAGAGGACCATAAGATTGCTGAACTCATAAGAGAGTATGACGATCGCTTTGGCCATATCCTTGGATACAGACGTATGACACTGTACATAAATCATTTCAATGGTACTGAATACAAGGTCAAACGCATACACAGGATCATGAAGGCTCTTGGGATCCATGCCATTATACGTCAAAAGAGAAAACAGTATACGTATGCTACACCGGAAACAGTTGCAGCAAACAAGCTTAACAGAGATTTCCATGCTGACAAACCTAACGAGAAGTGGGCTACTGACGTTACAGAATTCAAGATTCCAGAGGTCAATAAAAAACTATATCTAAGCGCTATTCTGGACCTCTATGATCGTGTTCCGGTATCATATGTAATCAGTACAAGAAACAATAATGCATTAGTTTTCAAAACATTTGATAAGGCAATAGAGGCATATCCGGATGCCACACCTCTGTTCCATTCAGATCGTGGATTTCAATACACCAGCAAAGTATTCCAAATGAAGCTTCAGAACCAAGGAATGGATCAGTCAATGTCCAGGGTTGGACATTGCATTGATAATGGTCCTACAGAGGGATTCTGGGGAATAATCAAGACAGAAATGTATGCAATGTATGACATAAACGACGAAACATCGCTCAGAGATGCAATAGAAAAATATCTCCACTTCTACACATATGAACGTCCACAGGAAAGATTTAAAGGAAAGGCTCCGGCAGAAGTACGTCAGGAAGCTCTGCTCACAGACACTCCAGAGGATTATCCTATTGCGGAGAACAAGCGCATCCAGAAGTACAAGGCAAAGTGGGCAGCATAATCATCTATCAAAAACGAAGCCAGAGTCTGGCGACTCTGCCCTTGAATAAAGTGCGCTAAAGCGCACAAATATCCTTGATCTGCTTGACTACAGAATAACTGTCAGGAAATATCAGTCAACCCCAACGCCGCTCCGCGGTGCGCTTGGCGCAGGGTTGACAGTTATTTCCTGGCAGTTATAGTAGTCAACAAGCAGACCAAGGATAAATATGATGGATACAACCATCGACAAAGTAAAAAGGTGATCACTGTTTATGTGACCACCTTTTCGTTTGATGTTATTTTGTTTGTTTTGCCTGTCTACTTGACAGACCCCAGATCATTTTTTCACAGCCCCTTTTTGCATGTCTATAATTATGAAAGACTCACCTCTTGATTCTCTTCTTAGCAGGCATAATGGCATCCCTTGGACATACAAGCATGCACAGGTGACAGCCTACACACTTACTTCCATCAAGCTTTGGTACACGATCATCAAAACGAATTGCCTGATGTCCGCCATCATTACAGGAAATGACACACCTTCCGCAGCCGTTACATTTATCAAGGTCAAAGGAAGGGAATAGAACACTGTCTCTCTCAAGGACATCTGTGGTATCGCTCACGCTTTCAAGTCCTGCTCCTATTATATCTTTTACAGACTTTATACCCATCTGTGCAAGGTAGTAGTTCAGTCCCGACTTAAGGTCATCTATTATCCTGTATCCATATTGCATGACTGCCGTCGTGACCTGTAAAGAACCTGAGCCCATCAAAATGAATTCCAGGGCATCTCTCCAGGTCTCTATACCGCCCATACCTGTGATGTGCATATCCTTTAATGCGGGATTCTGTCCCATCTCAGCAATAAACCGCAGAGCAATGGGCTTAACAGCATTGCCGCTATAACCGCCAACAGCTGATTTTCCTCTGACTGCAGGCTGTGAAACATAGGTATAAGGACTTACACCTACTATACTTTTAATGGTATTGATAGCAGCTATGCCATCTGCGCCGCCTCGAAGAGCCGCTTCTGCAGCAGGGCTCATGGTGGCAACGTTGGGAGTAAGCTTTGCCAAAACAGGAATAGTGGTACTCCTCTTAGCAGCTGCTGTGAACTTTTCAACCAGTTCCGGCACCTGTCCTATATCAGAGCCAAGGCCATCCTCCTGCATGTTAGGGCAAGAGAAATTAAGTTCTATAGCATCAGCACCATTATCCTCACAAAGCTTTGCAAGGGATTCCCACTCTGCTTCATTTTGTCCCATGATGGATGCAAGAATAAATTTTGTGGGATATTTTTCCTTAAGGCGCCTGAAAATCTCCATGTTTTCAGCAACGCTGTGATCCGATAACTGCTCAATATTTTTAAAGCCTATGATGCTTCCGTTATCTCCTTTTATTGCAGAAAAACGTGGTGATGCCTCATGAATATCCAGAGAGCATATAGTTTTAAAGCATACTCCTGCCCAGCCTGCTTCAAAGGCTCTTGCACACATATCATAGGTGGATGCAACAACAGATGATGATAACAAAAATGGATTTTCCAAAGAAACTCCGCATATATCGCACTTAAGCCTGTCCTCATTATCCGGAAGCTCTATCTCAGCCATGGGACGAACCTTTTCATTAAGCTTACTCATTATGCTTTTGATTGGGACTTTTCCGCTGTTTATACAGGCTTTCTCACAAGGCGCATCACACCCTGCGCAGACATTTTCCTTGGGAAGTCCCAGGGATGCCACATCCTGATTATCGAACCAGATTCCAAGCAGTGCCTTTGCGGGATCAAGATGCGGGCAAGCGCCGCTGCAGGGAGCATCCTTACACAAAGAACATGTAATAATATCCGATCTCTTTATAACGCTGTTAATTATCATATGTTTTCCCCCTCATATTTTTAATTATCACGTTTTATTATTTCTATTTTACAATTACAAAAGACGAAAAAGCTACTACTCATTTCATAAGTAGTAGCCCTGTAATTCATATGATATATTGCCTTGCATGATTCCTGTAAAATGACTCATTCCATTTGGGATTACTATTCCTGATATAACAGATATCGTCATCCATGTAGGATTTTATCAACATCTCGACATTATTATTTTTAGCATACCTAATATAAAATCTCATGGCATCAGCGATAACATCACCCTTACCTTTATCGATTGCTATGCAGACATGCTGATTGTATGGATAAATTCCTCCAACAATATCAGAATCCCATTCCCTCTCATCCGGATAGGTGGTCATGAAAATTCCAAAAAGGTAACCCTTGTCAGAATAGGCCTCCATACGAACGGTGTTATCATATCTCTCCGACACAAAAACATCGCAGGAAAAGCTCTCTGAAATAGCATTTCTGAGAGAATCCTCATCAAAAATCACATCTCTTAACAGTGCATCATAATCTAATGTCGACATTAATCCCCTTAACCCCAAAATATGTCAAACGTCAGTGATAATTAAATTTTAAATGTATTTGACGCTCTTTACAAGGATTAAATCAAAAAAATATATCCTTCTTCACTTTTCACCACTTCACGGGCAGATTATATTGCTATTGTCTGTGTTTTCTTAAATATCTTCTTTTTCTGAAGCACTCCTGGCACATATTGTACTGATAGGACCATTTGAGCTTTTTGCCGCAATATGCGCATGACTTCAGATTGAGCTTTTGCTTATCAAGAATCGTAAATATCTTTTCCGATATAAGACGCTTCCCCTCAAGTATCTTATATAGATCCTCCATATCTCCAAAGGCCCTTGTAAAAGCATATAAAAAATCAAATATAGAGCTTCCAATTTCAAGGTGCAGCAGAGCATCCTTGGATTCTTCATCCACAGTATCTGCACCAAATTCAGCCATGGTCCTTCGAATATCAGGCGAGATGCCGTCATTCACCAGCTTGTAATATTCAAGGTACACGCCGAAAATATCCCTGTTGTCCTGGTTGATAGGAATCCTTATGAATCTTCTGATAAGCTCCCTGTTGTCGCTGATACTTTCAAGGGCTCTTGCAATACTTATTTTCTCTGATATGTCACCCTTGTTGTAGTACTTTTCAGCGGGGATCTTATTCCAGGTATCAAGTATCGCCGAGATTTTTCCATCCTTATGGAGGAAGTCCTCAGGGATATTTATCATAACCTGCCTAAGAGGAATCATTCTGCTAAAAAGAAGTCCCTCGATGGTCTCATAATCGTAGTAGGAGGTCACATATCCCGTATCATATTTTCCGTATCTGCCTGCTCTTCCGCCTATCTGCTTTACTTCTGAGGAGGTCAGTGGTCTTTCGTTTATACCGTCATATTTTATGGTCTGCAGGAAAACAATTCGTCTGATAGGAAGATTCATGCCCATACCGATTGCATCCGTAGCAACTACCACATCTGTGTCACCGTCAGCGAATTTCTGGGCTTCTCTGTGTCTAACATCATAGGGTAAGGATCCGTAAATAATACTGCACTTAACTCCATGATCCTGGAGCTCAGCCGCAACAGAGTGTACATCTTTTCTGGAAAAAACTATGAGGGCATCGCCCTTCATAACATCAGAAGGGAAATTAAAATCAACAGCGCTCTCATCCATTACAAGAGGAGTCTTGCGCTCATGGTACTGAACCTCATATTCATCACCGCAGGACTCTATCATGCGAATAAGAAGGTTTTCAGCATCACCGGATGCGCAGATATGTATGGTCTTAGCCCTTGCCCCGAGAATTGCTGAAGTCCAATAGCCACCTCTTTGTCTGTCGGCAGCCATCTGTGCTTCATCAATTACAGCCATATCCCACTCTTCGCTAAGATCAAGCATCTCTATGGTAGATGACTGATGAAAAGATCCGGGCATAAGAATACGCTCTTCACCTGTGATCATGGAGCAGGGTACACCCTCTCTGTTCATCTTCTCATATTGTTCATAGGCAAGAAGCCTTAGAGGCGCAAGATAAATTCCGCTCTCTGACTTTTTCAGGTCTTCAAGAGCCTGATAGGTCTTACCCGAATTGGTGGGACCGATATGAATGATGAACTTCCTCTTTTCCTGTCTTGCAAGAGGAAAAAGCTTCGTATAGTCATTGGGCGTGGAGGTCTCAATAGTTTCAAAAAGAAGCCTCTTGGCATCCATTGTTTTTTTATAACGCCTTGCAGCCCTTTGATAATTGGGATTTTTAAGAAGCTGTTCAAAGACCACATGCTCAGAGATATTGTTTTTACAAAAAGCTGCTATCTCCTTTATGCGTTTGGAATCTCTAAGGTACTTCATAATGACCTTGGCGATCACCTTTTTCCTTACGGAGGTGATGAATTCCAAAATCTCTGTATCATCGGATTCCCAAAGAATATCCAGAATGACCTGTCCCATTTCCGGCATGATCTGCATGAGATAAACAGCATTTATTCTATTCTGAAAATCCCTGCAAAATCGCTCTATGGTAGAAGATGATATCTCCTGCTTTTCGTTTTTACCATTTTCGCCGCGAACATCAATATAGATCTTCTCGGTTTTTAGAATATCAAGAAGTTCACTGTAAACCGCAAAGGATATGGTGATATGCTCTCTCTTAAAGTATTCGTCAAAAGCTTCCTGGGGAAATCTTTTTTTGGCTTCCTTAAGCTCTGTATTAAATTGGGCTTTTTTTATGGCAAAACTACTTTTGTGTCTTCTTTTCATAGATTATTCCAAACTCATCATTCAATCGGCCTAAAATATATTCAGTCCGAATCCTTCTTTTCATCACCTACAAACAGAGCTCTGTATTCACCGGGAGCCATTCCCTTTTCCTCGTGGAAAACCCTGTTAAAGCTGGGTATGCTCTGGAATCCGGAAAGCATGGCGATCTTGGTCAGTGTCATATCATTCTGTGTAAGGAGTTCTGTGGCTTTCTCAAGCCTTATGGTATTAAGCCACTTGGAGTAATTCATTCCGGTAACGTTCTTAAATATTCTGGAAAAATAATCCTTACTTATGCCTGCCATCTGGGCCATGGCTCCCTGCGACAGATCATCGGCAGTGAGGTTATTCTTGATATACTCGGTGACTCTTATCATCCTTCGCATAACATCATCCTCGTAGCCACGGGACTCTTTTCCGCTGATCTCTGGAACAAATTCTTCTCTGTGTTCATCCAGTGTCAGCATGAATTTCATAAGAAGCATGCAGCATCTAAGCTCCCTGTTGGGAACTCCTGATAAAAAGATTTCCTTCATCTCATCAGCTATAACCCTTAGCTGCGCAACGAGCTCCGGATGGGAATTAATGCAAAGAACATGTAGATTTCTATAAAAATGCATTATTCTCTGAAGATCAAAAAGAGAATTCATAAACATGTTACTGAACTGGATGACAAGAGCTTTCTCTCTGTCCGCATCAACTATTGCATGCATCTCCATGGGCCATATCAGCACAAAATCACCTTCAACCAGATTGTAGGTGTCCTGATTAACTTTGAAAATATTGGTTTTTCCAGGGCCTACGAGAATTATCTCCCCGTATGAATGCCAGTGCGCTTTATAGCTGCGCTGCTTAAAGCCTGTAGATAAATTAAAGGCACTTGAATTGTCAAATTCGTAGTTTTCGTATTTACTGTAATCCATTATTCTGTCCCATCTATTAGCAATAGAGTTATCATTTGACAAAAACTGATAACATAAACATCAATTCTTAAGAAGAATCATTTTTTTGACAAGCCTATATTACATATTGTTATTTTTGAATTTATGGAGCTTAATTCTATATGAAAAATTATACTACAGATATGACTACAGGAAACCCTGTAAGGCACATATTATTATTTGCGTTACCCGCACTTATCGGAAATATCTTTCAGCAGATTTACAACATAGCTGATTCCATAATAGTCGGTCGTTTTGTCGGAGCTCAGGCTCTGGCTGCAGTAGGAGCAACTGCTTCCATAACTTTTCTGTTTTTTGCACTGTGTAATGGAATCGGAAGCGGAGGCGGAATAATCGTTTCGCAGTTCTATGGTGCTCATGATGATGACAGAGTAAAAAAGACTATCGTAAATACAGGAATCATAATGATAATTGTTCCGGCGATTTTCGGAACGATAGGTTTTATTTCGGCAGGTCCTCTGCTCAGGGTGCTTAGTACTCCCGAAGTTATATTGCAGGATGCGACCTCGTATGTTCGTTTTATGTGCATAGGTCTGATCTTTGTATCAGCTTACAACTATTTAACCGCAATGCTACGAGCTCTTGGCGATTCCAAATCGCCGCTTTATTTCCTGATTGTGTCAGCGATCATAAATGTCTGCCTTGACATTGTCTTCGTTTACTTTTTCAAGATGGGAATAAAAGGAGCAGCCCTTGCAACCATCATCTCCCAGTTCATTGCGGCAGCAAGCTGTGCAGTTTACGCTTATAAGGTAAACCCCTACTTCAGACTTGAAAAGAAGGACATTGTATTCGTCCCCGGTCTTGCTTACAAGGTTATACATCTCGGCGTACCGATGTCACTTCAATTTGCCCTTATAGCCATTTCCTCAATGGCTGTACAGCGAATAGTCAATTCTTACGGTACTGTGGTTGTCGCAGCCTTTACAGCTACCAGCAGAATTGAGCAGCTGATACACCAGCCCTATGCAACACTCGGAGCATCAATCGCAACATTCTGCGGCCAGAATTACGGTGCCGGTAGACATGACCGCGTTCAGACAGGGTATAAAAAAGGACTTGTCATGATGGCAAGCCTCACTGTAGTAATGGTAATCGCTATGCAGCTTTTTGGCGGTGCAATAACCGCACTCTTTGTATCTGAGTCCGAAGTTATAGCTCTAGGAACAATGGGTCTTAAAATAACAAGTCTATTCTATATCGCTCTTGGCGTTATCTATGTGGTTCGCGGCGTCCTTACCGGAGTTGGAGATGCATTCTTTGCTCTCTTCAATGGAATCATAGAAGTCGTAGGGAGATTTACCATTCCCATCCTTATCACCCAATACATGGGTATGGGCGAGATGGGAATATGGCTCTCCACAGGAATCGTATGGGTTCTTAGCGGATTCACTGCATGGCTTAGACTAATAACTCAAAGGAGTGTATCATTCAGCGTCGTTAAGAATGCCTGAAGCATTACTCTGAATATAATTCATACGGGCGTAGCTACCACCCAGGGTCACAAGTTCTTCATGTGTACCCTCCTCGGTAATGCGTCCGTCTTCTATTACAAGAATCTTATCTGCATTTCTTATCGTAGACAGGCGATGCGCAATAGCTATGATGGTGTGATTGCCTGTAATCTGAGAAATGGATTTCTGAATCTGCTGCTCAGTCTCCACATCAACGGATGCTGTAGCTTCATCCAGAATGATTATAGGTGATTTTCTAAGAATCGCTCTTGCTATGGCAACTCTCTGCTTCTGGCCTCCTGAAAGTCTGAGTCCTCTCTCACCAACAAGAGTATCGTAGCCATCAGGCATTGCAAGTATAGCTTCATGAATATTTGCAGCCTTGGCAGCTTCCATGATCTCATCAATACCTGCTTCCGGTACCGCATATCCAATGTTTTCCGCAATTGTTCCGTTAAATAAAAATGTATCCTGAAGTACAGGCGAAATATTTTTCCTAAGACTATCAAGGGTTACATCTGCTATATCATGTCTATCTATGAAAATATGTCCCTCTGTAGGTTCATAGAATCTAGAAATAAGCTGTGTCAGCGTGGTCTTACCAACCCCGGTAGGTCCCACAAGAGCAAGCATTTTTCCGGGCTGACAATGGAAGGATACATTCTTTAAAACAGGCACTCCATCGCCGTAAGAAAAGCTTACGTTGTCAAAACAGATATCTCCGCTGACATTCTGAAGCGGCACTGCATCCTTTTTATCAACGATCTCACAGGGTGTATCCAAAACTGCTATAACACGCTCTGCACCTGCCATGGACTGCTGCATGTTTTCAAGAAGGTTCGCCATTCCGGTGATAGGTCCGTAAAATAGACTGAGGTACAAAAGAAATGCAACAATATCTTCAACCCTTACCTCCTGACGATATGCCAGATATCCGCCAAAGCCCACAACGAGAATGGTTCCAATTGAGGAAATAAATTCAACTGAAGGATGGAAAATCGCACTTATTTTAAGGGCGTGAAGCATTGCTCTTATATGCTCAAAATTTTGCTCATCAACTCTCTCTGTCTCATATTCTTCGCGGCCAAAGGACTGGATCTCCTGAATTCCCGAAAGGTTATCCTGAAGCTTACCGTTAAGCTCACCCATCTTTTTCTGGGATATTCTAAAGAAGGGTCTTACCTTTTTGGAAAAGATCACTCCCGATAAAAGAATAAGCGGAATCGGCGCACAGGTTATAAGTGCCAGCTTTAAATTAATGGTAAGCAGCATTACAAGAACGCCAAAAAATGTAACAAAATTGGTGATGGTCTCAGGGATTATGTGAGCATATAAAAGCTCAAAATCTCTTGTGTCATTTACCACGCGGCTCATGAGATCACCGGTCTGCTTATCGTGAAAATATCCAAGATGCATGCGCTCAAGCTTTTCATAAACCTTGGTTCTAAGATCGCCCACAAGGTACCATGCTGCCTTATGTGCAAGATAATTACTTAAGAATCTAAAGAGGATTCGCATAAGATAAAGAACAACAAGTCCTACTGTAAGAAGACCGATTTGATGAAGTCCATCCTCATCTATCCCTCTTTCCACAAGACCTGTCATTGCAGACAAAAGCTTTGGAGCTGCCAGATTAATGGCCGTCAGCATCAGTGTAGAAAAGATAGCGATTATGTAAAGCTTTCTGTACCTGATAGCCTCGCGGCTAAGTCTCCATAACATTTTCATGATTTTCCCCAACCTTTTTTCAAAATTTCTGCTGCCCTTTTCCAGATTAAGGACATAGATACCGTTTAATGATAGCATAGGCAGATTCGCCTCACTTCTTAAAGATTGGCATATTATCTATCATTTTTTGTTATGAAAATGTGTATCCGACTTTTGAGATATGGCATCTCATGTATAATGATAAGGTGAGGAAAAATTATGCTTCGTGATAAGGATATCCGGGAGCCTCTTTTTGATTTTCTTGAAGAGACTTATGGAAAAATAAGAATAATTGAAGAAAAGACCATGGGCAAAAGCCGTGCCGATGTTGTGATGGTGACATCAGACAGTATCATAGGTCTTGAGATAAAAAGCGACGCCGATACCTATGCAAGGCTTACGCGGCAGGTGAAGGACTACGACAAATTCTACGACAGAAACATTGTGGTGGTAGGTACCAGCCACGCCATGCACATCGAGGAGCACGTGCCTGATTACTGGGGGATCATTACTGTAGAAACTGTGGGTGATGAATGCGACTTTTATTTCCTAAGACGTCCAAAAATCAATCCCAAAATGTCCCCTGAAAACAAGCTTCGAATCCTTTGGAGACCAGAGCTTTTTGAACTGCAACAGATTTATGACATGCCAAAGTATAAGGATAAAAGTAAGGACTTCGTCATAAAAAAGCTGGCAGAGCGGATTCCTGAAAAAATAGATAAAGACGATCTTGATTTTCATATCAGCAGGATTCTGTTTGAGCGTGATTACACAAAAGCCGATGAGACTCTGAAGGAATACAGAAAGGGCGAGCTTCAAAAGGCTATAGAGCAGGAAACTGATCCCGAAAAGAAGCTGGCTCTTATGGTGGAGCAGGCAGAAAAGGGGCTAAACTTTATGCCTCGGAAAAGAAGAAAGAGAAGGCGATAAATGTTTGAATTCATTCATCACCTTCTCTTTTTTTATTTTCTGTTTTGGTAATCCAGTCTGTGCCCCACCGCAGACATAACCGATTTTACTAAGAGAAGTGTGGACCATTACGTTATCCCCGGCCTTAAGTCCCACCTCTGCAAGTGACTTCTTTATTTCTTCTTTTGTAACTGTTTTCATGATAAATCTCTCCTCCTCGTCCCTCTACTGTGTAATCATACCGCCAACTTGTTAACGATACAATGATAATTTCTTGACAGCAATGGCTTAAACACTTAAAGTTAGTATGTTGTGTTATTTTTATAACAAACATGAAAAAAGTTTTGGAGGGAAACAAAAATGAGGAAACTATTCAAACTCGGCGTGGCCGCATTGGCGTCTGCGCTGTCTATTGCCTGCGCAATTCCAAGCACAGTCAGTGCTGCAGGGTATCCGACAATAACACTGGAATTTGAACATGCCAAGACAAACAAAACCTATGATGACTACCTGATTTCTTTGGACAAGCAGGTGGTATATCAGACCGGCGATAAGGCTGCATGGAACCAGGAATTCAAAAAGTATAAGGATCAGAAAGATACCTATTATCAGACCTATAAGAAAAGAAATAATGTAACAACTTATTACATCGTAAAGAAGGTATATAAGAACGAAGTGACAGGTGCTACAGGTACTGAAGCAGAAGTTTCACCCTCTGCCACATACTCAGACACTGCCAGCATGGGCGGCACAGTATATGTTGATGCAGGCGAGCCCACAAGAATTCGTGTAAAGCTTTGTGGTGGTGACGTTAGAGTTGGAAATGTAAAATCAACCAAGAAAAAAGTTGTTGCAGCTAAAATTGATAAGAGAAACAGTATCGTTAACTATTCTGATGAACATGCACAGATCAGTTATGATTCCAAAAACAAGCAATATTACTATTACAAGAGCACCGGAGAAAAGATTATCATTCCTACCGCCGGAGATGGCTTTGATCAGAACTCTGCCGAGTATATAAACTCAAATCGTTCTTCAGCTGATATTTATCTTCTTCTTACTCCTAAAAAGAAGGGTAAGGCAAAGCTGAAGTTCAAAATCTACAACAATGCCGGACAGGTTACAGGAAATGTTTCAGTTAATGTTGTTGTAAGAGACGATTCATCAATATTTAAGACCTTCTCCTATGGTGGAAAATCACTTATCCAAAAGACCTATGGCGATAAGAATTATATAAACTACGGAAGATCAGTTGCTTCATACGACTATAACTATACAAATAAGACAAAGGGCAAGCTTGTTGTAAAGGCCAACAAGGGTTATAAGATCGTTAAGATTCAGGTTGGTTCATATAGAAGAAAAGCCAGCAAAGGTTACCACAATGATAGCTTTAACAACACCAGCTATGAGGAAGACGTTGAAGGAAATCGCACAGACCAGTATGCAAATGGTGTTTACAATGGATGCGACTTAAACGGTGACGGCGATGCCTTAGATAAATTCTATGGTCAGGAAGAGAGCGATACCTGCTATTACTACAAGACAGTTAAATCCGGCAGCACAATTAAGCTTTCAAAGGTAGGAAGCCTTGCAAACTACTGCGACGGAAAGCGTTACTTTAATGATGACGTAGACGGAAGTCCTCGCAGCACAAGAGCAATTACCAAGAGAAACAGCGAGTATGCTCCCACAAGAATCCTTATCACATATTATGATCAGGAAGCAAAGCATTATGATTATACCTACACTACCCTTTACACAAAGGCTAAGCAGTTTAAGATGAAATAATTAAGGACTAATATGAAAGTCCCGGTGTATACCTTGATAAAAAAGGCATACACCGGGACTTATTTTATATTTTGTTTTTGCTCAGATCACTCCTGCAAACTCATAGCCAGCTTCTTCTACAGCAGCCTTGATAGCAGCTTCATCGACATCCTTGGAGTTTGTAATTGTAACTAGGTTGTCCTTGTGTGATGCTACTGCGCTTTCGATACCGTCAATTGCCTCCAGTGCCTTTTTTACATGAGCCTCACAGTGCTCACACATCATTCCGTTTACTGTAATCTTCATTTCTTTATTTTCCTTTCCTGTTTCATTATTGTTGATCTCACCGACCTTTTCGGCGGTTACTTCCTTATGTATTAAATTGCCTATAACGGCATTTTTAATAGCCTTATCTCTTGAACTGTCATAGGGCTTTATCCAGTTAATCCTTAGCGCATTTGATACTACGCAAAAGCTTGATAAGCCCATGGCCGCTGCTCCAAATATGGGATTAAGCTCCCATCCAAAGGCTGCTACATAACAGCCTGCTGCAAGAGGAATACCAAGAACATTATAGAAAAATGCCCAGAAGAGATTCTCATGGATATTTCTAAGGGTGCTCCTTGATATTCTGATGGCTGCCGCAACATCCCTGATGCTGTTTTTCATAAGCACCACATCTGCTGCATCTATGGCAACATCTGTACCTGCTCCAATTGCGATTCCAAGATTAGCTGATGTGAGAGCCGGGGCATCATTTATACCATCACCAACCATGGTAACAGTTCCGTGCTCCATAAGCTGCCTTATGACTGCTTCTTTTCCGTCAGGCTTTACTGATGCAACAACCTCATCAACACCTGCCTGTACTGCAATGGCGTTTGCTGTAACCTCGTTGTCACCAGTAAGCATAACCACATGTATTCCAAGCTTTTTGAGTTCTGCGACTGCTTTCGGGGAATCCTCTTTTATTACATCGCTGACTCCTATTATGCCTAGGAGCTTACCTTCCTTTGCAAAAAGAATAGGGGTTTTACCGCTGCGGGCAAGAGTATTTATGGTCTCCTTTATTTCACTTCCGACATTGCCGATCACGCTCTCTATATAACTCAGATTGCCGCCAAAAATCGATGCGCCATCAAGCTTTGCTCTTAATCCATTTCCTGAGAGAACTTCAAATTCTGTGGTTTCAAGGGCTGCGATATTTTTATCTGCTCCGTATTCTGTGACAGCCTTGGAAATTGGATGCTCACTCTTAGATTCAAGAGCATAAGCAACTCTCAAAAGCTCATCTTGAGAAACACCTGCAGCAGCTACTATATCTGTGACCTTCATTTCACCTGTTGTGATGGTGCCTGTTTTATCAAGAGCAACTATCTGAGTTTTACCTGCCTGCTCAAGTGAAGCTGCAGTTTTAAAAAGGATTCCGGTCTTGGCAGAGACACCGTTTCCAACCATTATGGCAACCGGTGTTGCAAGCCCCAGGGCACAGGGGCAGCTTATAACCAGCACTGATACCGCTCTTGCTATGGCATAGCCCACGCTCTGTCCGGCAAGCAGCCATGCAAAAAATGTAACAAGGGCTATTCCTATTACTACAGGAACAAAAACTCCGGAAACCTTATCTGCTATCTTCGCTATGGGAGCCTTTGTGGCTGCCGCGTCACTAACCATTTTTATAATAGCTGAAAGAGTGGTATCTTCGCCAACTCTTGTGGCTTCGCAAACCATATATCCCGATGTGTTAATGGTGGCAGCGGATACGTTATCGCCTACAGATTTTTCTACAGGAACACTTTCACCTGTAAGTGCGGATTCATTTACTGCGCTTTCACCCTCTGAAACAATACCATCCACCGGTATGCTGTCCCCTGGTCTGACTACAAATTTATCGCCAACCTTTACTTCCTCTATCGGAACTGTGGTCTCAGTACCATCACGTAAAATCACGGCAGTCTTGGGAGAAAGATCCATCAGACCCTTAAGGGCACTTGTTGTTTTCCCTTTTGATCTTGCTTCAAGCATCTTACCTACAGTGATCAAGGTAAGGATCATGGCTGCTGCCTCAAAGTAAAACTGATTCATGTAGTACATGACCTTTTCAGTATCAGCGGCCTGCACAGCGCCTGTCATTGCAAAAAGAGCAAATATACTGTAGCCGTATGACGCCGTAGCACCAAGAGCTACAAGGGTATCCATATTGGGTGATCTGTGAAGCAGCCCCTTAAAACCGCTTATGAAAAACTTCTGATTTATCACCATGATCATTCCGGCAATCAGGAGCTCATATAATCCCATTGCCACATGATTCCCATCAAGGAATCCGGGAAGAGGCCAGTCCCAAAGCATGTGTCCCATGGACACATACATAAGAGGAATCAGCAGTATTACTGATGCGATCAGTCTCTTTTTCATTTTAGGAGTCTCAGTGTCCTTTAAAGAATCATCTGTGGCTGATGACATAGCTTTTTTGCCATCTTCACTTTTGCGGCTTGCTCCATAGCCTGCTGCCTCTACCGCAGATATTATATCCTCAGGGCGAGCCGAGCCTTCAACTCCCATCGAATTTGTAAGCAGGCTCACAGCGCAGCTCTCTACGCCCTCCACTGAACTTACCGCCTTCTCGACTCTGGTCTGACAGGCAGCACAGCTCATTCCTGTTACTTTGTATTGTTCCATAATTACTCCTCTTTAGCTTACTTCATGAGCTTCTGCATGGTGGCAACAAGCTCATCTATAACTTCCTCATTGCCTTCTCTGATGTTCTCAACAACACAGGTCTTCATGTGGTTTGCAAGAAGGGCTTTATTGAAGCTGTTAAGGGCACTGGTAATAGCTGAAACCTGCATCAGAATATCTGTACAGTAGGCATCATTTTCCAGCATTCCTTCAACACCTCTGACCTGGCCCTCGATTCTCTTAAGCCTGTTCATAAGGTCCTTGAATTCCTTATCATCTCTTTCTTTTGTTTTGCCTGAACAGCAGCAACCACACTCTTCCTGAAGCTCTTCAGTCATATTTAAAGTATCTGCCATAACGTATCTCCTATCTATTGCATACCCCCATGGGGTATCCTTACAAGCAAAATAATATACCCCAGAGGGGTATATTGTCAATTAGATTTTTTGCAATTTGTTTTTAAAGCTACCAAAATTATAAAGTGCAGCTATCTGATACACCTTTTTCCGCAGCATTTTCACTTTGGGTTCTTACAAAAATAACATACATAACTATGGCAATGACCCATGCACAGATTATTGTAAACACTCCGGTTTCGCTGACATAATACATCTTATCGTCTCCGATTGTGATAGCCTGGAAAACAGCCTGATCAAAGGCGTTATGTGACGCATGCAGGAAAGCTGAAGGCCATACACTTCCGCTTTTTATAGCCAGTATTGCAGAAATAATTGCGACAGGAATTATATGAAGCATGAATGCCACAACCCTGTATCCAAGAGATGTGCCATCCATATATCCGCCTGATACAAGAATTGGAAGGTGCCATGCGCCCCAGAATAAACCTACAGCCAGCATGGCCTTTTTCTCATCCATACGTTCAAGCAGCGCAGGAAGCATAAAGCCTCTCCAGCCAAGCTCCTCTCCTGTAGCAGTCATCATTGAAACAAGCACCATAACAATTGAGTAAACAGCCAGGTCCTTCATTATTATGGCAAAGGAAACTCCGGTGTAACCAAAGTTCTCGGGATGCATGGTCCAGTAAATTCTATAGGGTATAAAAAGATATATGAACGGTATCAAAATACCAAGAAAAACATAGCCTATTTTGCAACACTTTATCCCCATAAGCGGATCTGTCTTTTTAAAAGAAAATTTCTCACCCTTCTCTCGAATATTAACGATTGCTGCTATAAATGCCGAAAAAGCAGGAACCCACATCAAAACTGCAACAGCCCACTCCGGACCTCCCATAATATAAACTGTCTCCCAGATGGCTGAAAAGCCAATTACCAGCAGAAAAAATGTAATCAAAGACTTTCTGCTATATTTCACTTCTTTCATTCCTAAAAACTCCCTTTTGTTTATTCTTATCAGCTCAAAATATCTTCGACGATACCCTTAGGCGTATCAGGTGTCCAATGTCCCTCAAGGCATATATCAGCATCTATTGAAGATATGGTAGCTGCAAGTTTCTCACATAATTCCCGGTTCTTTTCCCCGGTTGGAAATACACCGCCGTTTGAATCCCCGATAAAAAGAACCTTTTCATCAATAATATGGATAAGCGTAGAATCATCAGTGTGTGGAGATTCAGCCTGAAAAAGCCTGACAGGGCAGCTTCCCAGATCAAGCATTAACTCCCCATCAAAGACCATGTCCGCAGGAGTTACTATAACCTCCTTATTATCACGATATTCATTTCTAATGCTCTCATGCATATTGAGGAAGAACTCCGGTCCTTCCTTTAAAAGCCTGCCCCTAATATCCAGAATATACTGATTCGTTCTGCTATTAGCTATGCAGAGCCCGCTCACGGCATGCATTGCAAAGGTATGATCCCAGTGCCAATGAGTAAGCACAGTTAAAGCAGGGAGAGGAAGCCCCTCTCCCTGCAATGCCTTATAGAATTCTTCTGTATGGGCAGCTGAATGTCCCGCATCAATAGCAAGAGACCAGTTATCCCCTTTAATGTACCCAAGATTGGGTCTGTCCCTTTCCTGTTCAAAGGGATAGTACCAAACCCTTTCCGATAACCTTTCTAATTTCATAACAACCCCTGATTCTATAGGTATCAAACTTCATCCATTACAATTCTGTATTTTTCCAAATCCACTTTGCCATCAACAACCGTAACGCCTTCGCTCTCTAATATCTCTGCCTGTTTCAATGCACCACCAAAGGCATATTTAACGGCAAGCTCGCCCTTAGAGTTAACAACCCTGTGGCAGGGTATTGTATCGGGGTCAGGATTTTTATGAAGAGCATTTCCAACTGCTCTTGCCATTTTCCTGTTCCCTGCCATCTGCGCAACATCTGCATAAGTGGCAACCCTGCCATTGGGGATTTTCTTTACTGCTTCATATATTCTTTTTGAGGGGGAATATGTGATTAAATCGTCGTTCTCTGCAACCATTCTTTTTAATTTTTCCTGATATTCCTTGCAATCTCCCAGACATCATCACCATAATTGCTGACATACACAGCAATCCTGTTATTGTTTGGATTATAATCCGAAATAAAGCAGACTCCGGGATCACATCCCTGGAAATACGGAATATCCTTTTGCTCTTTTCCATCGATTATCCAAACGCCATAGCCATAATATCCTTCTTCTGGATCATTGCCATCGCCGCTGTGTTTACTTAGCATATTGTCAGCCATTTCTTTTGAAAGAAGCTTGCCGCCCTTAAGTCCCTTCCAGAAATTTGCAATGTCTTTTACTGTGATAAATGCACCGCCTGCACCTGTGCCCTTGGCATCCACGCAGAAAATATTGGTTCTCAAATCATCTGCGCTGTTGCACCACAAATAATTTACAGCACATTTTGCAGGGAGCTTATCAAGCTCGTAGTAGCCTGTGCCTGTCATACCGCATTTATCAAATATATTTTCCTTAAGATACAGATCAAAGGGCTGCCCTGTTACTCTCTCCAGGATCATGGCAAGCACAACGTAACCTGTATTGTTATACTGAAATTTGCTTCCTTTAGGATACATCATGGGCTTATCGATGAAAAGCGGAAGCAGGTCATCATTATGCCTGATCTTATAATTGGGGAAATCAACCCACAGCTCCTCATACTCGTCCATCACGGATTCATCAAAATAATCCGGTATTCCAGATGTATGGTTTAAAAGCTGCTCAACAGTTATATCTGTATCAATCGCTTTCCAGTCGATATCTATAAGCTGACCTATTGTATCTGAAAAATGAAGCCTTTCTTTTTCAATAAGCTGCAGGATGCCAACTGCCACAAAAACTTTTCCCGCTGATGCGCTGGCAAATTTAGTGTCTATTGTATTGGGTAATTCATTGGCATAGTCTCTGTATCCTGCTGCATGCTCTACAAGCACCTTATCATCCTGCAGAATATATGCTGCACCTCTGAAGTTTTCTGGTATAAATTCTTCAAACATACTCAACCTCCATTAGGACTGGTTTCTCTTATATTGTATCTCTCTTGGTAAATATGAGCGTTCCCATCGCCGAGTATATAACCAGTCCAACTATAATAACAATGATAACATTCATATGGGAAAAAGGTATCTCAATATCTCCAAGGTAGTTTGCCTTAGTTACGATGAGATTTCTTGAAAGGGCATACTTTTCCATAAAACCTGCAAGAGAAGGTCTCATGGAAACGAGCTTTCTTTCAAGCATGTCAAGAAGCATTCCATGAAGATTTGCAGATCCAAAAATAGCAAGCATGATTGGAATAATGGTATTTCTGGTAATCTCATAAAACGCCATCATAGCAATTCCAAATGCTGTATGAAGGAGCACTTCTAAGACCGTGAAGCTGATAAGTGAACTAATACTCTGCACAGCATACATACCGGGGCCTCTGCCAAGGCTTCCAAGTCTTATTGCAAGAAGTGATCCCAGAAACATGATCAGGGTATACAAAAATACCACCGGGATTTTTGTAAGAAAAATGTTTTTCTTCTCCTTCCGGGTTGTCAAAAGATTTTTCAAAAAGCCGCTCTTCCTCTCCTCCTCCGTATATACGATAGCAAATACTCCCACCATGATCAGAATAAAGCCGGAAGCTGTAAAGCTTGCATAGAGCTCCTCTAAGCTTGTTTCAGCAGTTATCTCTTCAGTAGCAACTATCCCTACATGTTCTTCATTCTGGCTTTGCTGTTCTACGTGTGCCTCATAAATCTCCGAAGATGGGTCAGTCTCCAGTCTGGACAGAAGTCCAAATGAAATTATCGTGATTAAAAGCGTTATATAAAAAACTCTTGTTTTAAAAAACCTGTACAGATTCATTTTCATTAGATTTAGCATGCCTTCTTCTGTCCTTTCCTGATAATATCCAAATAGAATTCCTCGAGAGAATCAGCCTCGTCAAGATAGCTGTTCTTCAACTCGTCTGCAGTTACTTCTGTTACAAGCTCTCCTTCTGAAATGATGCCAAAAACTGTGGCAACCTTCTGAAGTTCTCCAAGGAGGTGGCTTGATATCATGATTGTCATTTTCTTTTCTTCATTGAGTCTTTTAATGAGTTCTCTCATTTCAATGATTCCCTGGGGATCAAGTCCGTTTATGGGCTCATCAAGAATCAAAAACTCAGGACTTCCTATAAGCGCCATGCCAATTCCAAGTCTCTGCTTCATTCCAAGAGAAAACTTTCCTGCTTTCTTTTTGGGCTCCCTCGATAATCCGACAAAATCAAGAATGCTCCTTATTTCCTTCTCGTCGTACATGCCCATTGAAAGTGCCTTAAGCTTCATGTTGTCAAAAGCATTAAGATATCCGTATATTCCGGGACTCTCAATAAGACATCCGACTTTTTCAAGGTAATGATCTCCGGCAGCAGCTTCTACCTCGCCGCCGGTTGGAGTAGCGAATCCAACAAGCATCTTCATAAGTGTTGTTTTTCCTGCTCCGTTTGGTCCAATGAGACCGTAAATATCTCCTCTGTTAATATGAATGTTCATATCCTTAACAGCCTCAAAGGAACCATATCTTTTAGTCAAATTTTTAGTTTCCAAATAACTTTTCATTTTGTTCCTTCCTTTCTCTGCTGAAACAGTCTTTTTACAATATGTAAGGTATCACATAGTAAAAGCAGGTCTTTCATTTGCACGGATAAGGACCTGCTTTACACTAAATTGAAAAATTCAGGAAGACATTTTTAATTCTTCAAGGCCAATGTGAGGGTTCCTGTACCTTGCCGAGCTTTTTTCTTTCTGATGATGAATTGCATTTCGCGGGCAGTTTTGAAGACAGGCACCGCAGCTTATACAATTGCTGTCAAATATCGGAGCCCCTCCAATAATACTGATATTCTGCATGGGACACAGACAGGCGCAGGTACCACACCCCGTACAGTCAGCTGAAACGCTGAGCATATCTGTGATTCCAACTCCGGTTTCGAACTCGTAATTCTTAAGATGATTCTTTGTCATAAGCTTCTTAAATGGTGAATCCTCCCTGATATACCTTTTGTGCTCAGTGATGTCTGCAAGCAGTTCATCTATCTGAGACTGCTGCTTTTTACTGTCGCCCTTTTGCTTTGCCATATCTGAAAAGGTAATACAGTTTTCAGCCATTTTAAGGCGATTGATGTAATCAAAGCATCTCCCGTCTTTCGTCCTGATTTTCGATAACTGTCCGCATACCGCTCCGGGGAAAAATCCATAGGTAGCTACGGCAAAAAGGTATGAAGTCCTGATAGATGTTTTCTCAAGGAACTCTACAATAAACGGCGGAACACAAAGCCCATAAACAGGGAAAACTAGCCCTACTTCTGAATCTTCTATATGATAATTTTCTTCACGTATACACTCCGGTATAGATAGAAGCCTGCCTCCAATTCGCTTTGCTATATACAGGCAGTTACCTGTAGAACTAAAGTACAATACTGTCATAATGTAACCTCCTAATCTTTATCAAAGATGTTATATGTATATCTGCCTAACTGTATAGTTACTATACTCTTTTAATAAAAAAACAGACCCGGATTCACTTATTCGGGTCTGTTTTTCACTATTTTATCTATTGGTTCTGTTACTCGAAAGCTTTTCCTGGATGAGATCCATCAAAATATATCTTAGTTCGCATTACATCCTATTCTAATTTCACCTACATTCTTTTAGTCAGTTATACTTTCTTTCGCACTGTTGATAAGACCGAGAAGGCCCGTCTCCTTAATAAGAGCTATACCCTGGAATTCATCTCCGAGGACAATCAGATTGTCGCCTGTTTTAATATCGAAGATCTTTCTTGCTTTGGCAGGAATGACAATCTGACCCTTATCTCCCACTTTGACCATTCCAAAGATATGTTTTCCTTTCGGCGGTATAGCATATCCCAGGTTGTCCGAATCATTCTTTTCATATGAGATAAGGTCGTCCATGGATACACCAAAGAGGTCAGCCAGCATCTTACATCTCTTTATGTCCGGCAGCGACTCTCCGGTCTCATATTTTGAAAGCGTCTGTCTGGATACGCCTATCTTCTCAGCAATTTCCTCCTGTGACAGGTTATTAAGCTTTCTTAATTCCATAAGATTGTCTGCAAAACTCATTATTTTTTCTTCTCCTTTTTTATTCCCAGAACACACCACCTTATGAAAGGTATGCGGCTCATGATTTCATACAGAAGGTAGGAGCCTGCGAATGCTGCTATTGCAACCAACAGGTATACGATGACAGGGGCAAGGAACGGACATAATGTATGCAGATACCATCCGCTGACCGCTATCATCAGATAATGGAATACGTAGAGGCCCCATGATTTTCGGCACATCCACTTTGAGAAAGCATTCGTGAAATTTCCCCATTTTTTCATGAAGGCAAGTATACCGAGAGTTCCAAACCATGCGTATACATTGCACATGATTGTGTCCAGAACTACGTGATCCGGATAAGGCTGACCTTTATATAAAATCACAAAGGCTATGCAGGATGCGAAGCCAAGGATGCTTAATAACAGCCAGTTTTTACCAAGTCGATCCATCACTTCGTCATGGGACAATACAAAGTAGCCGATCATAAAGCCCAGTCCGTAGATACCGAATCTGTATACCACAATTATCGGTGTGTTAAGTATCTGCGCCGCTCCATATACGGGTATAACAAGAAGTATAAGTGTCAAAAGATTTGCTTTACCACAGATATTATAGAATCTGTCTTTTTCAATCCTTCTGATCAGTACCAGTATCATGCTGAAGAGCCAAAGCATCTGAAGGTACCACAGAGGGCCTGAGCCGCTGACTGCCATTATCAGGAAAAGGATTGGCCCCGGTACGTTGTTCATGGAATTAAATGCACCAGACATCAGCATGTTGTAATAGCCAAGAATCCAGCCGAAAACAAGAAGGCCGATTGTTGATGGTACAAGATACTTTCTCGTCCTTACGCTGATAAATTCCTTTTCTGTTCGTTTAATTAGTTCAAAGCGGGCTGACATGCCGGATACCACAAACAGAAGTAACATGAACCAAGGATATACAATGTACTGATATGTATCCTGGGGCTGATATTTACTGAAAGGTCCGATGATTCCATGTTGTGTTACACCGTTGAATATGTAAATTACATGATAGATGACAACCAGCACTACTGTTATCCAGCGAATATTATCCAAATATGCCTTTCTCATATTTCTACCACCTTTGCTAAGTATTTTAACATTTTTCTTAATCATAAAAAAGTAAGCTCCGCCTGTCTACCAAGCGAAGCTTACATATTTTGCTATTTTTTGTTAAATTTGGTTGCGAGCGCATAGTTTTATAAAAGCGCTCATTGGTGCCGTCAGACCGAGATAATCAACCTTCATGGTCATAGTACCTAAGTATTTTTTAATTATCTTTCGCAGAAGAATTCAATCTGTTCTTGCTGTCAACTTCATAGGCCACATATTCATGGTCAAATTCATAACCAAGTTTCTCCGCAAGATGGACAGATATCTTTCTTTACCCGCATGAAAAAGTGATCTTCGTCTTCGCCGGTTCTATATGCCCCGTTATTAGTCATGACCTTTTGAGAAGCAATATTGTCCTTATTAACGCGAAGGTATATCTCTTCTTCCGGCACAATCCCTTTTGCAATCTGAAGTGTCAGTTTTAATCCTTCAGTTCCATAGCCCTTCCCGCGATGGTCTTTTGAAATACTGTACCCGATATGACCTGCACCTGTTCGAAGGACATCCGTAAGGTGGTGTCTTATACGGAATTCACCCACAAGCTTCCCATCATCCCAGAGATAATAATATGTTTCCGGCACAAACCAGTCCGGCATATTAACGGGATGCTCATAGGATATCAGGGTTGGAAGAACTTTTTCCCTGTATTCATCAAAAGAAACTCCATGATATGGGTTAGTGAGACCATTCTCATCCTCCGGAAGCACAGTGGTATATTCCCACTGCGCCTTTGCATCCTGAATGTTTATTTTTCTTAGTTCCATAAAATTACTCCCACGCTTTTTCACACAACCTGTTATGTCCAATAATCAAATGTTTTCATTACACCTTAACATACTCACGATAAAGCCACAGGAATCACATATTTCTCAATAAATTCTACCCTGTCAAAAATCCTTGGTTTAAAGGTTCCGGTCATTCCTACAGAAAGGTTCTGTTCTTTGTTTATATAGATTATATTTCCGGAATCGCCTATTGCCGCGTAGACCTCTCTGTCCTCAATCGGCTTGTACCAGAGATACCCGTATTCCATGAATCCAAATCTCTCTCCAAGCTTCAAATACGGCGTGGTCATCTGCCTTATCCATTCCGAAGAAACTATCTGATTACCTTTATATTTTCCTTCGTTTAAAACCATGGAACCAATCCTTGCAAGATCTTTTCCGGAAGCACAAAGGCCCCAACCGGCAGTGACTGTGTCCTGGGGATCAGAGTACCACTCATTTTTTCGTGGTCCTTTATTCATGAAGAAGTCGAACTGATCCTCTTTACTGCTGGTGCCATGAATGGTATGCTCAGGGATCCCAAGTGGAATGAACAGATTCTTATTGGCGAAATCTATGCATTTTTCTCCGGTTGCATGCTCAATAATACCGGCAAGAATCTGGATTCCAAGTGTTGCATATCTGAATTCTCCGGTTATTCCGTTTCTCCCTCCAAGAAAATCCAGCGCAGCCTTTGTCCAGTCGTCCGAAGTACATACCTTTTTCCATGGCTCTGATTTACCCTTATAGGGAGCAGTCATGGTAAGAAGGTGCCTTATGGTGACATCATATATTGTTTTTTCTCCACGCTTAACCTGATAATCCGGGAAGAATGTTAAGACTTTTTCATCGATGCTCTTTATAGCACCCTTGTCAACAGCGATACCTGCAAGTATTGCCATGACACCCTTTGTAACTGAGTTGACGTTGATGGCGTCTTCGCTTTTAAATCCGCGCCAGCAATCCTCATAGACGACTTTCTCATCCCCTATGGCGCAGATCTGACAGATATTGCTTTCGTTTCCTTTACTCTCAGAAATAAAACTATGCAGTTCTTCTCTATTCATTTTTTGCCTCCTCTTAGGATAGATTTGGACGTCCTAAAAGAAGGCTAACTCTATTAAAAATTGTTTTCAAGAAGAATCTTAAATTGTTTGTAATGAATAAATATGCCGCACTTTACAAAGCAGGTGCGGTATACAATCCAATCATTTTTTGTAATCCGCAGAGACTTCCAAAAATGTCCTATTGCCATTTATGTAATCCGCATAGGCAGTTTCGGCATCCTTTCCACGGAAGACCTTACAAAGGCCGCACATGTCACAGTCGGCAATGCAGGGAAATCTTTTCTTTACATACTCTCTGCGCTCTTCAATTGTTGACTCTGTTATTTCAGGTGGATTCCCCATAGTTTGTTCCTCAATGTATCTGTCTGTCCTGGCGATATTTTTCCATGTATTCCTGATTTATCTCGCGAATCTCTTTTTTGCCGTCTATGTAGTCCTGATAGATATCCCAGGGACTACCTCCTCCAAGCCAGCATGATGAGCAGTTTTCGCAGCCGCCACCACAATCCAGAGATGCCTTAACTATCTGCTCACGTTCTTCTTTCGTTGTATCACTGATTAGAATCGATTTCATAGGCTTCTCCTTTCACCTTTTTGGTAGCTTCATTATAGCATTATTCAGCTACAGGCTCTGTCAGCTTTATCTCTTCCATGTTTTACCTCTATCTCTGACTGATCATGGCATTATCTCTATCACACCAGCACAATATGACTTAGGGAAAAACTCTACTTTATCGAACGATTTTCTGAGTTCATCAATCACAAAATAGATTTCATCCTCATCCCATTCATCTCCGACTTCTTCTTTACACTTTTCCAGCGCTGTCCTTGTTTCAAATGCGACATCCCCAATGAGAAGTTTTCCGCCTTCATCCAATCTTTCAAGCAACGACTTTAAAAAGATAACCTTCTGCTCGTCTGTCAGATGATGCAAAGAATATGTTCCGACGATGTAATCATACTTATTTTCCGAGAGCTCTTTTACTAATCCATTTGTAAAATCTCCCTGATAAAGGTGGGCATTTTCCATTTTCTCTTTGGCCAGTTCAATCATTCTCTGTGAAAAATCCTGTCCATAGACTTCACACCCATTCTCATAGAGCTTTGTCGTAAGTGTGCCTGTTCCAAAACCTATATCAAGAACTCTGGCATTTTTCTTTGACATGATTTCTTTGAAAATAGTGCCAAGAACATCCTTATATCCTGCAAAAGGATAACTGTTTTCTTCATCCGAAAGGCCAACGGCTGCATCATAGCCATCTGCCCATAAATCAAAACCTTTGTTGTCTAACATTAATTATTTTCTCCTCCAAATACTTTTATGACCTACATCCCTCACACATATTGCCATTGGTTGAATGATGTAAAAAAGTCTTTTAAAATATGTTAATACGATAACACAATTGGAAGGAAAAGAAATTATAATGTTTGAAAAATCAATTGAAAACTTTGAGATAGAAAATAAAGAGATCGTCAACTACGACGGAGGTGTTGATCTTCTTTATTCAAAAGAAATAATGTGATGGTCCAGGGGGACGGGGTCCATTTTCACCCCCGTCCCTGTGGACCATCAACCCTTCACTTCATTTCCAAAACCGTTGAAAAGATATACTCCAAGAACAGCATTAAATCCTATGGCAGAGTAAATGCTGAACCTTTCTGCTATGCCAAAGTACTGAGGAGGAAACGCCTGCATACCGATAGGTCCCATCAGCATCATGGCAAAGAATATGGCTGCCCAGATTCCGATGCCTCTCACCTCTTTATTCCTGCATCCGGCAATTATCAGCAGGACAAGCGATGCTATTGAAAGGATTACCACAAATGCGGTAACAACCATGTGCATTACTTCCTGAAATGAAGATATCTGCTTACCGGCATCATCAAGAGAAAACATCGAATAACCTACCTTTGATATCCAGTTCATTATAGTAAAAAGGTAGATTCCCACACGGAACATCCTGGTTGAAATCTTATTCTCCGATACATATATTGCTACGCATGTGGCACATACCACGCTTCCTGCTGAATATACAGCAGCGAGCCTGTCCCAAAGCTGCCTCGAAGGTGCCGTCTCTGCCGAAAGATCACTTACAGCGGATGCCATCCAGTTATAGCCCGGAAAAGCACTTCTGCAAAAGTATGCAGCAGCTGCGTATGATATAAGTGCAGCAAGCCCTGTAAGTCCAATCCAGTTAATCAGTTTCCTGGTCATTACTCACTCCTATCTGATGACTAAACCATCTAAATGATGTAGGTGTCAAAAGTAAATTTTGACACCTAATGATATACGAATTGCTCCGTTTCTTCGAAACTCTCGCAATTCTACAAATATTCGGAAACCGCTAATTTACTTCGTAAATTGCTAATTCCTCATATTTGTTCGGGTCATAAAGTCAAAATGCTTAACATGCAAGCATGTACGCATTTTTGACTTTTGACACCTATATCATCTAAATAAAACCCGTTATGTTCTCTGGAACAGGTCTTCCCTCTTCCACAAGCATCAAACTATTTTGGCTCTGCAATCATTTCTATACATCCCCATTTTTCACCCATAACCTCATATGTTTCCGGCTCTTCCAAAATACAATCTTTAAATCCGGCCTCTTTATAGCAATAATGTGCGGGCTCATTATTTTCAAAAACACCCAGAGTAACCTTACTGGCGCCATATATTTCAAACGCATATGTGAGTGCCAGTTTGATCATTTCCTTTCCTTTGCCTGTTCCTCTTTGTGCCGGATCCACAATAACAAATCCTATACGCAACTCATCCAATGACTCGCGTGGATTTCTCAAAGTGAAAAAACCGATTATTCCATTCTCATCAAATGCAGTAAACGCCATCAGGGAATCTACAAATCGAAATTCTTCCTGAGTTATGGGATACTTGCCCATGATTCCTGCGCTCCATTTATAGAAGGATCTTTCATCTTTGCTCCATGAAATAATGGTCTCTGCGTCTTCTCGTTTATATGGTCTTAATCTAAGCATTATATTTTCCCCTTCCGGACTAAAAAAACCCATTTTCTTCAACTGTATGATTTTCCGCTGAAATCACCATACGTCATCACTAAACCAGTTTCAATAAGCATCGCTATATTGTTCTTAAAAAATAGCACAATAAAAAAACAGATCTTACACTTACACTGATAAAGACCTGTTTTTCACTGTTCTCCGTCAATTATCCTACATTCCCAATCCTACGCGTCTTATTTCATCTAATTGCTCTGCGCTCAATGTACCTGCCTGATAAAGCTTAAGGTATTCATTCTCTACAGATGAGTCAAATCAGCGATAGTAATTAGTTACCATTCCAGTAATTCCATATTTATTGATTTCTCACTAAATCCGTATTTTGCATACATCTCATACGCCTGTTTATTTCTCGCATTCACTTGGAGTTCTATGCCGTCAGAATGTTTTTCCCTTGCAACTTCCTTTAACTTGTCAAAAAATGCATGACCTACTCCCGTTCCTCTGTATGGCTCGTCGACTGCCATGCAATCCACAAAAATAACATCCCTCGTTACATGTGAAGATGACTCTATATGACGATAAGTAAGTCCCATAATGCCTATAACTTTTTCTCCATCCTCCGCCACATAGAAAGTTTCACCTTCCAGTGCTTCCATAAATTCTTCCTTGGCAATTATCACTTTATTCTCTTTGTATATGTCAGGTCTCAATTCAACATGAATATCCTGAACCTGATTCATAATTCTTAGAACTGATTCATAATCTGTCTCTACTGCAAGCCTTATTTGCATCAGTTTTATCTCCTTAACTTATTCTTGCCTTAAGTGAGCGACCACTTCAGCGGCATATTCCCCAATCTCTCCCAACAAACTCCAGTTTACATTTTATCAATTATTTCATCAGATTTACGCATGTGATAAATCCGGGAAATATAATTTATCCTGTTCGATAGACTCAAGTTTTTTACCTCTGTAAAAAAGTCTGTAGTCATCTCCGCCTTCATATACTTCAGAAACGCATTTATCCTCATCCTCTTCAATGGGAGTAAATCCCAACATGAGTCTGGTTTTCTCAATGTCTATACGCTTTACAACATCTTTGAGGGCGACTTTTTTCCTGCACAGAATTGACTGCAATACAGGTATCTCTCCCTCTTCCAGCACGATAAAGCAATCAAGATCAGCGCAGTATAAAACATTATCCAGTCCTGATGTATAGAACATCTGCAGACCATATTTATTTATCTGTTCAAAAGAGGAATGAGGCTCGCTAATACGAACATAATCCAGATATTTCTTCATTATATCATCATCCATATCCTGTATAGATCTGAAGGGTTCAGCGTTTTTATCAAAAATACCGAATTCTTCTTTTAGAAAATATCTGTACTGATTTATTGTTTCGAACCCCATCTTACGATAAAAACCGACAGCACTCAGATTACCAAAAAGATAGATGCCGTCATAGTCTTTATCATACTCTTTGATAACATGTTTCATCAATCCGGCGGCAAGGCCTTGCTTTCTATAGTCCAAATCAGTCATAACCGTTCCTATCTGGATATAGTTTTTAACGGCCCCATTTTGCCTGAAACACATTCGATTGACAGATACATTGGATACTATTTTTCCTCCTTCCAGATAGGAAAAAGGGATATAATCGCCTTCAAAATAGCCATTCGTAACCCATCCTTCAAAGTCAAATCCGAATGTCTTTTGCGTCAATTCGTTCAGCATATGACGGTATGCGTCATCTCTCATGTAGTCACTAATTAATTCCATTGTATTTTACTCCCTACAATAGTTTTTCCGTTAAAATCCATTCATCTATCCTGCGCACGACACTATTGGTATAAGCTATAAAATACTTAAGCCAAAAGCCGCTTCCTGCCGGATTGATACTTTCAAAATCTACTCCCAGTATAGTATATCCTTCTGCTTTCAAAGTATTAATAACAAAATTTAACAGATTCTGATATGCGCCTCTGCCCCTGTGTTCCGGTAAACAATATGCCCCCGTGATATGGCGGTAAACACCGCCGGATGCAACAAATGTTTCGCCTTCGTCTGACACTTCCATATAGGCGCATAGTTCTCCGTCTTTCTTCGCTACAAAGTAACGTTCCTTTTCAGAAAAAGTTAAAAACTCTTCCTGTGTAGCAGGTTCTCGATTCATAAAAAATGGACTGGAGCAGTAATGTTCATGAAGTGCCAAATGAAGCGGATAAACATATGCAAAATCTTCTTTGGGCAATTCAAAAAACTCATATCCATCGCATGAGGCGCAGTCAATTGGTTCCATCGGACGAATGGCATCCATGCACCTCATTCCAAAGCCATAACGAAAAAGCTGCTGTTTTGCTTCCTCATCATGGTCATATAAACAAATTGAATGTGACAACGCTCCTGCTTTTACCCACTTTTTTGCGGCTGCCTGATACAATGCTGCATAGATCTTGCCGTGATTTTCCATGACTGCACCATTCGCACCCATGGGTGAAAAAACACCTCTCACATTAGTGGAACGAAAAGCATTCTCAAACGGTTCCACACTGCAAAGGAATCCGACCATCTTCTCGCCTTCAAATGCTGCAACGCCTAATCCATTTTCTGATAATTGTTTTAGTATCGGAATGCCTGATATTTCCGGAAGAGCCTGTGTAAACTTCCTCTCATAATTGTATGTACTAAGGGCAATGCCCATTGCTTCCTCTATATGTCTAGGTTCAAAGTCTTGAATTATCATTCTTTCCTCTCTTGTATTATCCCTGTGAATATGACCTGTTATTAGCTTCTTTAACCTTCTTTGCTACCTTCGCCCATTTCGCAATTTCCTTTTTCTTTGCGTAGTTACGAATATTCTCGGTTGTAAGTGACTTATAGAGCATATATCTCTCCTCAGAAAGCTCCCCACTTCCAATCGCTGCTTTAATTGCACATCCGGGTTCAGTATCATGCCGGCAGTCACTGAACCTGCACATAGCTTCCAGTTCTACGATATCTGAAAATGTATCTTCCAGCCCCTCTTCTGCTCTCGCAATGCCAATCTCCCTCATTCCGGGAGTGTCAATTATTGAAACGCCATTTTCAAGTTCTATGAGCTGCCTGTGGGTGGTAGTATGTTTCCCTGTAGAATCGGAAGCACGAACCTCCGAAGTCTTCATGATCTCTTTTCCTGCAAGAGCATTTAGAAGCGTTGACTTCCCTGCTCCGGAGGATCCTAAGAGCGCGATGGTAGTTCCTCTCATCATGTATTCTGAAAGTTCCTCAAGTCCTATATCATAAAGAGCGCATATGGCATGAACCCTTGCCTTGTCAGAAATACTCTCCACCTCTCTTATATATCTACCTGTATTGCTGCATAGGTCTGATTTGGTCAAAATAACCACCGGTACAGATCCGCCCTGCAATACAACACTGATATATCTGGCTATCCTGTTGTAGCTATAGTCCTCGTTTAATGAGGTAATTATAAAAGTATAATCCGCATTGGCCAGCATATACTGCATTGTGCGTGTCTTTGCCTGATCAGGCCTTTGCAGAAAACTCTTTCTTTCGCAGACTGACTCTATTACAGAATCGCCTATTGGGTTGAATTTAAAAATCACATAGTCACCTACGACCGGAAGCTGACTGGCCTCTGCTTCCCTGAAACTTCCCTTTAGTTTTGCAGGCACCTCTTTTCCCTGAAAACTGATGGTGTAGGTGTTTTTTTGAATCTCAGAAATTCTTCCTTTGTTCTCTGTTGATATAGTGTTTTGTTCAATATTTGTTTTCATTGTTTTGTCTCCATTTTTCTTCTTGTTATTGGTAGTTATCACATCTTTTTGGAGACCCTGTTTATGGAAATATCGCTTTAATATGCATAGAAAAAGCCGCGACAAAAATGCCACGACTCAAATCGCATAATACCATTTTCATATGATGAAAGACAGCAAAGTAAATTATACCGCTTTCTGATGATATTCATAAGCCGAGGGTCTCATACTATATTCAGTTACAATCTCTACACTGCTTATTCTCATTTCAAACATATATGATTACCTCGCTTTCTTTTAGATTTTTTACTCTTAGAGTTTATCAATAAAACGTACACATAGCAATAGTTACACTTATTTGGGTGTATTTTACACTGCATTCAACTCGGCAAACTGCCGAGTTATATCACACAGTTTCAGAAGTTTCTGAATAATACTCTTCCAGAAACTCCTTCATAAATTCATGTCTCTTTAGCGCTATTTTCTTAGCTGCATCTGTATTCATTTCATCCTTTAAAAGGAGAAGCTTATCGTAAAAATGCTTTATGGAATCTGACAATGGCCTTCCTACTTTCCCACCATAAGCAAATGTTCTGGCGATTCCAATCGCTCCAATGGCATCAAGTCTGTCAGCATCCTGAACTATCTTTCCTTCTAACGTTTCAGGACTTTTCCCTCTGTTATGGCTAAATGACACTGAGTTAATTGCCCGACAGACCTGTTCTATCGTTTCTGAAGGTATATTGTTACGTTCCATAAACGTCCGGGCATTCATGTTGTTCTCTGTATTAAAAAGCTTGTGGTCATCTGCATCGTGTAATAACGCAGAAAGCAAAACAACAAAACTATCTGCTTCTGTATACTCCGCAAGAATCATCTGTGCATTATGATATACACGCATAGTATGATCTGCTCCGTGCCCATCTGAATTCCCTGCAAAAAGCTCTTTAACATAACCTATTGCGTCACTGATTATTTTATCTTGTTCCACTGCCATACCACTCCTCTTACTCTTATTCTTTAATTGTTATCATCCAGCCTCCTATCAAAAGCTATGATTGATTCATCGTGTTCGCCTATCATTTCTACCGAGATCTTATTTACAATAGTCTGAAAGCTCACATCTATGTTTTTTACATATTCATAAGCATTGCTTAACTCTTGATCATTATTAAGCTTACCTACAGTCATATGGGGAATGTAAGGTAATCCAAGATCATAATCTTTAAAATGATTTGCATACAGTTCATCATGAATGCCTTCAATTATATCTTTTCCTTTTTCTATATTCAAAAAGAGATAATTATCGTCTGTTTTACTAAAACCATGTAATACCAATTCAAAAGGCTTTACGTCCTTTAAACTGCTTGTCAGCTTTTCTTCTAACTCCTCATTTGACATTTCATTTTCAAACGGAAAAACCAGCGTGATATGAGGACGAACCAGCTTTGCCAAAGGATCGTATCGATTTCTGATTTCATTTATTATTTCTATATTTTTGAATTGTGGGAATATCATTATCGTTCTTAACATCTAATCACCTTTTTACTGTTTTCCATAACTATTACTTCTCCATTACGGAAAAGAGTTCGGTTTTTTGATGGTTTGTAGCCTACTTGCTTCATCTGCGAAATCAGAGTGTGCATAATTCAACTAACATGAACTACCCTCACCGACTCTGCGTCGGAAAGGGTTTCTGTTATGCCGCTGTGCGGCATGAACCTTCAGTATGCCTATGGCATCCTGAAGAACATGGCATGTCCACTATGCCCCTATCCCATTGTGTTACCTTTGGGAATACTTTTCTCAAGATATTTGCAGCCCCGTTTATGTCTGCATTTGTGAGTGTTCCATCGTAGTGCCTGTAGAGTCCTCTTTTTATCCTTCTTCCTGAAAAAGAGTATTCTTTATTCTTCCCTTTTTCATACATGGGGATAGGATCCATGGCAAGAAAATCAGCCTTCGAAGTATAGCTCTCCTCGGTCAGGGCAAATCTTATCCCATATTCAGCAAGCTTATAGCGGAGCATATCTGCAAATATCAGCATTGGTATCTGCACAAAATTCTGGTTACTGATATGTCCCATATCTGCTTCCTGTTTCTGGAATACGTTATGTCCCATTACCACAACATCGACACGGTTATCCCTTGCATAGTCCGCAAGCTGTCTGCTTATCTTGTGGAACTGGTCCTTTATCCTCCTGTTCCTCTTTTCAGTAAGGATGCTCATTTTTCTGGTACGGTATCTCTTATTGCATCTCATGGCACATGAAGCGAGTCTTCCCATTTCCTTGTTGTAAAACTGGTTGATAGCCTTGATGGTTCCGCCCTTTATGACAAAGGGGCTCTCGCCAAAGTTGTTTACTACGGCAGCTATGTTATCTGTTCCGGGATCTATTGCCATTACATGGATGCCTGAAATATCCGCCATATCTGCAAGATCCTTCAGTATTTCCTTATCATCAGCAGTAGCCATGCCCCTTGTTTCCACATCCATAACGACATCTATCACAAAGTCCTTCCCATGTGGCTTTATGCGCACTTCCTTAAGCTTTCCGGAAGGGAAGTCTTCACCAAGTCTTAGCATATCGTTTGTTCCGGGGAATCTGATAAGAGAGTCATCCTTTATCCTGCATATCTGGTTTGTGAGTATGGCTGTCTTGTACTTTCCCTCACCTACATACCTGGGCATGCGGGGACGTCCTGTAAAAGCAGACGGAGTCTTTACATATGCCTTCACTGCCTCAAAAAATGACTTGTAATCCCTAAGCAGGAGCTTCAGTATCTGCTGGTTTGCCTGTGATGGAAGCCCGTAGTATGCCTTATCTTTTGTGGTCTTTAAAAGATAGTCGAGGGCATTGTAAGAAAGCCAGGAACCTTTTACCTGATATTTTGTACCATCGAGGGTGTTATTCACAAGCCTGAATACCTGCATCTGATTGGGATACAGGGGTCTGTAGGATGCCATGGCTTCCACGGCTGAAGAATACTGACGGATTATGAAATTAGCCCTGTTGTACAGAATGGCGCAGGCTCTGCAGATATCGCTGCAGTAACCATATAGTCTGTTGTTTTTACTGATTCTGAACTGCCTTGTTCTGTACACGGTTGTAATTCCCTTCGCCAAGCCTTATACTCTGTATTATAGCATATTTATAGCAAATATGCAAACATTTGTTTGTGTTAGATTTGGAGGTTTCATGGACAGTTACAAGAGGAACAGGCACTCAGTCTACCTGCTTACATACCACGTTATTTTTGTTACAAAATACAGGAAAAAGGTCATCACAGACGAGATGGGTGATTTCATGAAAAACCACGCCGCATATCTCTGTGGAAGGATGGACTGTGACCTACTCTCAGCTGAAACAGACAGAGATCACATGCACCTTCTGATCTCAATGGCTCCAGATGTGGCACCGGTAAAGCTGATCAACACGTTAAAGACCGGGCTTTCACGAGAGGTTCATTTAAGATACAAAGAGCATATCGAAAAGTACCTATGGGGCGATTCATCCCCGACCGACATCGTCAGAAGGAGTTTTCTCGCTAATTATTCATAAGTATTTCCTTGCCTGGCTGTGCAATAATTCTTTTGCCCTCTTTAATACAGGGACCTCCCTGTTTGCTACAAGTCTTCCCAAGCTGGTGCATCTGCACTTTTCATATTCAGCTAAAGCTTCTTCATACTTTAGCTTCAATGTTGAAAGATGAAAATCCTCTATTTCATCCTTGGTTAAATACTTATCGCCAAAAGCTATTGTTTTACATAGAAAATAGTTATTTATATTGTGCCTGTGGATCAGATTGTAGTAATCACTGACAACTCCTATTTTGCACATCACCTCGACATCGACGCCTAATTCTTCCTTAAGTTCGCGTCTGATTGCGGTGTTCAAATCTTCTCCTGCTTCTACTCCGCCTCCGGCAGTTTCTATAAGTGTAGCTTTTCCGAAATCATCATCTCTGTTTGCTCTTACAAAATAGAAATTATCTTCATCATCCACTACTATTGCCCTTGCGATCATCCTGTCATGATCAATATTCGTAAGCGGCCACTCGTTATCTTCCAAATTAAGCAATAATTCTTCCTGATCCATTTTTGAAAAAACTCCTCCCTTGATGGCTTTTTTACAAAACTACAGTCCTGTTAGAACAGGACTGCATAAAGCTCTTAAATCGCTTTTTCCATAAGATCAAAACGTCCCTTTCGCCAATCCGCGTACCCCCTGGGTTCATATCCGTTATGGCGATATAGTTTCTGGGCAAATGGGTTCTCTGTAAAGGTATCCAGTCTTACTGACTTATAGCCCATTTCTTTTATCTGCTCTTCTATGTGCCTAAGTACAGCTTTTCCAATTCCCTTGTTCTGCATTTTCGGAGAGACGCAGAATCTATGGAGGATATATGCTGAGTCCTCTTCATATTTCCATGTGGCATTACCATACTGTTCATCGCACTCGCCGCTTATAACATAAAAAGCAACGAGCTCATCTTGCTCGTAAACCACATATAAAGTTTCATTCTTTATGTCTTCTTCAAAATCACTTCTTGCAGGATAAACATCATCCCACTGATTAATTCCATGCTTTTCCATTTCGGCTATTGCATCCTTTATCAATGAGCAGATTGGATCTAAATCCTGCAATGTTCCCGGTCTGTAATTCATTGTAATTTCCCCTTTACCAAAACCATACATTCTCCTGAATCTTCGAAACCACATTTCTTATAGAGTGGTCTCCCCGCTTCTGTTGCATCAAGGCTGATTTCTGTTGCTCCATTGTTCCAGGCATCATCGATGAGCATGTTAACCATTTTCATTCCTATGCCCTGCCCCCGATACTCATTTCTAGTATATACATTCATTAGGTGAGCCCGCTTGCCTGTGGGATGTTCACAGGTCGGCATTACGCTAAAATAACACATTGATGCGCAGCCTACAGCGCATCCTTCATCCATGGCAAGAACAGTAGTCTGATCTCCCTCAAGAAAATATCTCCTGCTGATTTCTACAAAACTTTCAGAATACTGATGATCTGCTTCGAGACAAAATACTTCTTTTAGCATCTCAAGCCTGCTGCTCATCATCAATTCTATATCATTTTTATCAGCAATCCTTATTTCCATAGCTCCTAAATCCCCTCCTTTTTCATACTCCTTCATTGCCACTATCATCTCTTACCTTTAGGTTTAATAGCTGCTGCTTTTTCCTGCAAAAAAGAGATGAGTTCCGGTGAACAGTTCTGTTTTTGAACAACCAATATTTTTGAGGATGAAAGCTTCAGGAAAAAATAATTCCTGTCTTCGGTAATGCCGCGGAGTGCGTCATAGCGAATCATATTTTTTATAAGCGCGGTCTCCATCTGAAATTCATCGTTGAAGAAAGTATAGTGAATATGTATATTACCCTGAGTCTTATTTTTTTCAAACACCATCTTGGTACTCATCTCAGTGGCAATAAATAGTGCGAGCAATAACAGGAATGGAGAAGCAACCCATGTAAAAATGGCTCCCTTATCTCCCCTCATGAGATCCTGAACGCTAATGATAGTGGGGATTCCTACAAATATCAGCAGAAAAAAGAGCCAGTTGCTCTTAAGAAGAGCGAGCATTCTGGCCCTGTTTGCTTTTTTCAAATCTTGAAGTGAGCATAATAAATCAGTTTCTAACGGCATTTCCATTTCCTCCCAAACAAAGTCTCTATATGATAATAAAACTCATTTGGTTGCTAATGTCAAAAACTTCTTATCATTCATCTGCTCATTGGTAATATATTCTCCATCGCGAAACAATGCATAAGTGGTGATTGGAGTTGGTGCATTTTGAGCCTCCTGCCTGCTGCCTATTTTGATCGCTTTGAAAGGTATTCCGTTTTCCCCGGCGGTCTTCTCTACTACAGGCACATACTTGGCATTAAAGGGACACTGATTTGTGTAGTATAAAACATAGCCTTTTTCGTCGATATGTGGGTGCTTCGCGCATCCCTTGAAGGTCGGTGTTTCTGCGCCGTCCTCGAGCGGCAGATACCAAAGTTGTATGCCGTTGTCGGATTCATCAGCCACTGTGAAGCCTTTTGCAGTGAGGAATTTAGGGTCTGAGAGGAATGGTTTCTTCTTGGCTGCTGCCAGTATGCAAAGTCCCTTTTTTCTCTTCTCTTTGCTATCTCTGATGCACTCGTTAAGAAGGTCCGTGGAATAGCCATGTCCCTTCAAGGAACCTGATACCCACAGACAGTCGATATACATATAGCCCGGGGCATCAATTGGATTCCAGGCATACTCAGCAGGAATATATTCAATAAAGCATTTACCGCGCTCTACGCTCTTTAAGAAAATGAGGCCTTCATCGAATCTATCTGCAAGCCATGCTTTCTTTGATGATACCTGAACGTCTTTATTATTGGATATTGCGCAGCAGATGTGTTCATTTTCAAGATTATCTTTTGTAACCTGTATGTACTCCATATTGAATTCTCCTTCTAAAATAGACTATTAACCCCGTCCCCCTGGTCCATCCTTTTCCTCAAATGTTTTATTCCAGGATCCGATTTCAATGAGGTTACCCTCAGGATCTGCGATGTAGCAGGTTCTCTGACCCCATATACTCATCAAGCTCTTTTACCTCGCACCCCTTGCTGGCATAGTATGCGTACATCTCATCCAGTTTCTTAAGATCATAGCTTGTAACGCAATCGGATATTACATGAACCCTGTATCCCGATTTGGTCATATTAAAGACTGTCGATTTTACACAGCCAGTAGCGTCAGCACCTGCAACATAGAACTCTGCGATCCCGTTGTTATTGATGAATCCTGAAAACTCTTCGGATGTCAGTGCATTCGATTTTGACTTGGTAAAAATGTTGTCAGATACAACTTTCATTTCAGGCGCTAGTTCCTCACCTTTTGTCCTGGGTTTAAAAGTTCTGGTTCCTGCCGACAGGTTGTTATGCTTGATGTAAACTACGTGCATATCTTCTGCCGTTGCCCAATCGATAGCTTTGTTTATACCATCAACGATTTTCTTATAATTCTTAGTGATGTCATTTTGAATGTCGATTACGACCAGTGCTTTGTTTTCCATGTTTTTTCTCCACCTCTTCATATTTGTGTGCAATGTCACTGGTGATCTCATAAAGCTTCTCTCTGACAGACTTAGGCTCAAGGACTGTAACCTTATCGCTGCATGAAAGGATCCATGCTATCAGGCCTTCATCATCCGAATACTCATGCTCGAAAAGCAGTGTCCCATCAGGCTGTTCCTTGAAAGAAGTAGTGCCATACTCTTCCACAAGGTGCCATTTCATGGATGGGTCGAAAATAGCCTTAACCCTACCCTTCTCCGGGAAAACCTCCTCATTTGAAATGGAAGGCGCAGGTATCTCGCTTCTTTTTTCAAAGTCTGTTCCAAGGACAATTTCATCCATTCGGTTAAGCTTGAACAGCCTGAAATCCTTCCTCAAAAGGCAATATCCATACACATACCAACTGGCCCATTTGAAGATGAGATAATAAGGTTCAATCTCTCTTTTTGAGTCCCCTTTTGGTGAAAAGTAGTTAAATTTCAGCCTTTTACCAAGCTCAATGGCATCCTGGATAAGTGCAATTTTCGGGGAAAGCGTATCCTTATACCACGAGGAGAGATCGATAAGGATGGAGTCCCTTCCGCTGATAAATTCAGAAGAACCCGCCTGGATTTTCTCCATGAGCTGCCCATAATATCCGCTGCCACTGACACTATCAAGGCTTCGAAGCCCGGCAAGAATCATCTGCATGTCTCTTGACGTAAGAATCGTCCTATCCATGCGATACCCACTCATAATGCTGATTCCGCCTCCGACTCCCTGGGTAGTCTGAATAGGTATCCCTGCCTGGCTCAGAGTTTCAATGTCTCTGTTGATAGTTCTCCTGGACACTTCAAAATGCTCAGCCAGCTCCGGTGCAGTTGTTATTTCCTTTTGCAAAAGAATAGATAGTATTCCGATAAGTCTGTCTATCTTCATTTGATCACCTTCTGAATTCAGCTTAACATGGCAAACACGTCATCTATATGTCATGTTTATATTTTACACTGATTTACAATGATTTACACTGATTTGGACAAAAAACAACCCACAACCACGTGGCTGTGGGTCCCTGTCATCAATCACACCGTCAAAGCACTTGTAGGCGTCACCTTCATAGACATTTCCATTGACCCTGATCCTGGCAATTCCATAGGTGGGTCGTCCGAGTTTGGATGATCTTCATCTAAGATAAGATGCTCCCCCACACACTTGGGAACGTCGGATATCACATGATAAAATACTGTTCTTCCACTTTTTTCTCCCTATTAGCTTTTCCATACACTCTTAAATATCTCTCGCTGTTTTCCCTGGTAGTCACCAAGGCCTTCAAAAATGACTTCAAAGCCACTTTTACCAAGTACATGCTTGGATGCCACATTTTCGCTAAGACAAATGCCATACACTTCTTTTGTGTCCACGGTCCTCGCCATAACCGGTAAAAATGCAGTCACAGCCTCTGAGGCATAGCCTTTTCCTGTCTGCTCTTTTGCAATATGGTATCCTATTTCCCATTTTCCATCTTCGATTGGAACCATCTGGACGTAGCCGATATTTTTGTTGTCCTCTTTTACAAACACAGGATATACAAGAGGTCCATCTGTTGCGCCATACTGTGACATCAAAAATTCAACTGTCTCTTTTGCATCATCTTCAGTCTCAAAAACCTCGTCCGGCACAAATCTTCTGTTATCCTCATCCAGTGAGTTTTTGTGAACATCATAGGCCATATCTAATGTAAACTCTTTAATCTCTAATCTATCGGTTTCAATTCTCATAACAATCTTTCCTCCATTACATACTCATAATCTTATTTACGGAAAATACTTCCATTCCTTCCTCCTAAATAAGTGCATTTTATATTTTAAAAATATCACACAACAAAAACAGACCTTTTCCTACACGGATATCGATCTGTTTTTCACTATTATTTTTCAGATGAAATGAACCACTAACCCCCTGGTCCATTTAGTGGAACGAAACAACCTTGTCGTAGTCGTAGCCTCTGTCAGGTGTGAAATGCCTCTCAGTAAGTGTAAAGTAAACAACGCCATTTTTATTTACAGGTATGGAGATGGATGTTTTATTATCATTCGCATTTCTATCGTCAGCAGAATCAGAGCCGGCTACGCCACTAACCTTCACAACACTACTGGAGGTAAGTGGCCATGCTGCACTTTTTATAAGTTCAGTCTCTTCTTTTGTCGGATAAGCAGGCTCGCCAAGATCATGCCAGAGCTTAAGGGGATTGCAGCAGGTTTCATCCACAGTCTTGGTTATCAGTGTATAATCGTTTTCCTGATTGTTCTCCGCTTTAAGTTCAAATGAAATTTCTTTTACCTTGTCCCCCTCATCTATATTCCAGAGAATTCCGGCATAGCCCTTGTCGCCCTTAACGATCACAGCATTATCATCTCTATAGACACATTTCTGACTAAAGAGCTTAAGCTGCTTGAAAAAGTAGAAGGTCCAGAAGGTAGGCTTTGGAATATTTCCGGAAGCCACCATACCAAATCCGCCGTGGAATAGAGAGTTCTGAACACCCTGTTCCTCAAACACATCACCAAAAGTCCAGTATGAATAAGCCTCGTTCACATCTCCAAGACCCGAGAGCTGCCTTGCAAGGTAAGCAGCGTTTATATTGGTATCGTGGATAACGCCTCTTGGTGTGTATGAAGTACTGAACTCTGTAAGATGGATAGGCAGCCCCTTAAACTCCTCGTAGGAATCCACTATATCCCTTGTAGCCTGAAGATTTTCAAAACGCATCTTTGAATCCTCGAGCTTAGAGTAGTCATAGTGGCCTATTCTTTCAGGAAATTCTACTGTATAGTGATGCCTTGTAACGGTGTCCGGACGAATTCCTTCTCTTTTACAAAAATCAAGGAATCCCTGAATCCACTCTGCATCTCTAACTCCGCAGATTGCAGGACCTCCTACCTTAAAGCGATCATCATGGGCCTTTATTGCCTGGAAGGTCTCTTTAAATAACTTGCAATACTCTTCCATATCTGCCTTGTACCAAAAGCCCGGAAGATTTGGCTCATTCCACACTTCAATAGGCCACTCCGTAACTTTCTCACCATAGCGAGCCTTCAAATGCTCAAGCAAAGCGATCACCATGTCCGTCCACTTCTTATATTCCTTTGGCGGAGTAGTATTCCCTTTCCAGTAAAAGATGGTCTGTGTGCCGCTTGCAAGCTGCTCCGGCATGAATCCAAGCTCAAGATATGGGCGGATTCCAAGCTCTAAGAATCTGTCAAAAATCCTGTCTATGTAAGTGTAGTTGTACTCAACCTTGGTTTCGCCATCTTCCTCATATTCATGGTAAATAGCCACATCATCTGAAAAAAGTCCATGACCTCTGATATATGAAAAACCAATCATGTCCTGCACAAATTTGAGCTCTTTAAGATATTCTTCAGTAAGTGCAAGACCAAGTCGGCCTGTGCCTACGCAATAATCCACGTTATTGTTAAATGGAACGCTTGCTGCCGCATCCACAATTATTTTTTCTGTTTCCATTTCCATCCTCCATTTCCAGTTTGAGCATTCTAATGGGTCACTAACCCCGCCACCCTGGACCATTGTTTCAATATCTCATACAGCTCATCAAATGATGACGCGCAGTAGTCGATGTCGTATTCTTTCATAGCGCTCTCTATATCGCCTCCAGGCATAAACCAGACAGAGTTCATGCCGGCGTTCTTTGCTCCAAGCATATCTGATGTGAGTGAATCGCCTATAACAATACAGTTTTCCCTGATCTCTCCAATCTCAGCGAGCACCATGTCAAAATACTCTGCTGAAGGCTTGTTAACGCCCATGTCCTCGCTTACAAAAATACCATCAATATATCTGTCCAAGCCTGTGGTCTCAATTCTGCCTTTGGCATTGATAGTCGCGCCATTTGTTATGACAAATATTCTTGAATCCTTTATTTCCGTTTTGATCTTTTTTACCAGCTCCAGCGAACCATTCAGAAGTACGCCATTTTCAGACATTGTTCTGATGAATTCAGCATTGATCTTAAGAGGATCAAGTCCCGAAGAATCACCTTCACATTTTCCGAAGATATAATTAAACCTCTTTACAAAAAGCTCTGTCCTGCTTATGGTGCCTTTTTCAAGTTCCCCCCACAAAGCTTTGTTGTAATCCTTGAAAGCGTTATATATCTCTTCTGAAAAGGAAAGTCCGCCTGTCTTAAGTACAATCTCCAGCGCTATACGCTCGGATGCATTAAAATCGAGCAGAGTCTGATCAAGATCAAACAGAAAGTTTTTGTGTGCCCCTTTTATATTTATCCAGAATCTTTTCGTTTTATCACCATCAACATCGATGGTTTTCTCAAATACTCCGCCGTTTGCGATAATTGTTTTCTCGCTTGCTATATTTCCCTCATCGCAAGTCACAAGCATCTTATCAATTCCAAGCTCAGCTGCTTTTAATTTATCTAGACGTAGCATTTCCTGAGCATAGCCACGCCCGCGCTCGGATGGGCGCACCGAATATCCACAGTGTCCACCCCAGGTACCAAGAATAGGATGATCAATGTGATGACGAAGATCTATAATTCCTATAATTCTGTTATCCTTTTTCCTTATTGCCAGATAAGTATGTGATGGTACTTCCGTCCCTACTTCTTCACATGTCTTCTCATCTTTTCTGAGAGTGCAAATCCTGATCCATTCGTCAGCAGAACTACTTGAATTTAGCGACATGCACCCGGCAAACTGATTTTCATCATCAGCATCTTTTTCTATTATTTCCCGCCTGAATGCCCATAGATCTTCGGCATATTCACTACTTGGTTCAACAAGTATAATTTCATCCATGAAATCTTCCCCCAATCGCTTCCTTCTCTTTGTCTATCTCATCTAAGTTAATTTAGTACAAATGAAACCCACAGCTCCAAAAGGCCGTGGGCTCCGATAAAATTATTGGAGGGCCAAATCTCGTGTGCCCTCCGCATACATCTCCCACGCATCCGGAATCTTGTCTCTGACAAATTTTGCATATGCACAGATAAAGTGCTGCCACCGCATCTATGGTGGTCATATACACATAAGGTCTATCATGATCTGCCAGCCTGGGCTCAAGCACATTTAAACCCAATACATTGCTTCCGTGATATAAACGCATTGCACCTCCGTAAAATTCGGATTATAACAGCTGTAAATCCTTGTTAAGGATTGTATTTATTGCACTTTCATAATCTTTATCATTGTCACAGGGTATATAATTTTTAATTAAAACTCCAATCCATAATATATGCTACATACTTATTGCTTTTAGGTGTCATGAATGTTGCTTTCTTATAATGCTAGAAGCGTCAACAAGCCGTCAGTCGAATACTTCGATATGGTACTAGATGAAATTGGAGAGCCCAGGGAAACCTGCATTGTTATTGGTGACTCTCTCACGACAGATATGCTTGGCGCAAAAAATGCAGGCATGATATCTGTATGGTTCATGCCTGCAGGTGATATAGAAAAGCCATGAAATAATACACCATCGACTACTGTGCGTCTTCCTTCGAGTTGTATGAGATATTGAAGAATTACTACTTAAGCTGCTCTAGCAACTCAGGAATATCATATTTAAGGGTCTCAAATACTATATCAAGATCAACATTGCCATAGTCATGCACAATTCGATTTCTAAGACCTGATAACTCATCCCAAGGAAGATTGCTTTTCTCGCTCTTATATTCAGCGGATAATTTCTTTGCATTCTCAGATATCTGAATCATTCTAAACATCATAGAGTCTAGAAGAACTTCATTTCTATTTAGTTCCTGCAAATCCACGTCCTTCATATGTGCAACAATAAACACAATATCAGCCTTTATCTTCTCTAGATAATAATTGTCATTCTTAGTATTATCCATATATCCTTATCCCGTCCTTTAGTATTTCATTTGTTAATTCCAAATTATCCTTAAGCTGTTCAACATTGAGCACATCAACTTTCTTATGAAGTGCATTTCGTAGCTTCTCCACCATTCCATAAAACTTGATACCCTTGACATCTGATGAGATTAGTAAATCTATATCACTAGATTCACCAGCTTTACCCTTAGCATAAGAGCCAAAAAGAATACAGTAGTGAACAGGGTATTCATCTAGCACCTGCTTGCATTTCTCTGTAATATATCCCATTTCTAGAATCCCGTGCTCTTCATCAATCGGATTTATGCTCTGTAATTTCTCCAGAATATAATTATACTTTAAGGTTCCTTCTTTTTCTTTATCATTCTCATAGGATTTATAGGATCTTAAAGATATACCAATCATATCAGCTACTTGTTGCTGAGTAAGCTTTTTTTCTATCCTGATTTCTTTTATATTGCCCATATTTGCACCTCTCATATAATAATAGTGCAATATTTGCACTATTATGTCAATAAAAATGCAAATATTGCACTATTGTAAAGTTAAAGGTGTATCACCAAATCCCTTCACAATCACCAAGGATAATTGATTTGATATTCTCGTTTATCTCTGACTCATTAAGTCCCTGCTGAATGATCGGCCAAATAACTTCTCTGCTTTCCCTTGTATGGGCAATTGAGATGCCAACTTATTCGCAGCATCATCTCTGCCTGCCTTAAGGTATAGGAAGCATAAGGCAGCTCGAATGGTTGCTTTCTGTCTTTTCAGTCATGTCTTTCTGTCGCCTTACTCATTATAATCAGCATAGCTATAAGAACTATAGGAAAAATAAGACCAACTCCCATTCCGGCTCTGATATCGTCTCCGGCATACTGCGTAACCCTTCCAACGATTGCCGGTCCTACACTTCCTCCAAGGTCACCAGCCATCGCAAGAAGTGCAAACATTGCCGTGCCTCCTGTGGGAAACTTCTTAGATGAAATACTTATTGTTCCGGGCCACATGATTCCTACAGAAAAACCACACAAGATACACCCTACAAGGCCAATTACCTGACTACTTGAAAGTGACGCCATGAGATAACAGATAACGCATAGAGCTCCTGATCCCAACATGAACCCGGTAAGATTTATCTTTTCTCCATATTTTCCATATATGATGCGACTTATGCCCATTGTTACCGCAAACATACAAGGTCCCAACAGATCACCAAGTGCTTTGGAAAGTCCAAGCGCAGCTTCTGCATAGGCTGATGCCCACTGAGCCATCGCGAGTTCCGATGCTCCTGCACAAACCATAAGACATATGGAAACCCAGAAAAGAGGTCTTTTCCCCAGTTGTCTGATTCCCATTCCCTGACCCGCTTCAACAATCGGCACAATGGGACATGTAGCAAAGTTGTATATATTAAAAGCAGGCACCAGCGCCCACATAATTGCAAGCCATCTCCAACTGTCCATGCCAAACAGCTTGAAAAACAGCGTAGATATTACTATAGTCCCCACTGCACCCCAACAGTAAAATGAGTGCAACAGACTCATGGTTGCTTCTTTATTTTAAACTTTGCGCAGAAAAGATCTATTAGCAGCTGAGTAAAGAAGTATACAGTGGATATCAAGGCTATATTGCCCAGGGAAATTCCATAGTCCTTATGGAACTTAAGGAAAAGAAGTGGCGCAAAATTTGCAGCTATGGCCTGGGTTATAAAACCAAGGTAACATGCAAGTTTCGTTTTTCTGTAATCAGGCATTTTTCCTTTATTGCTTTTTCAATTACCAGCTTCTTTAAGGTTATTCCTTTCCGGAGCATGAGATCTCCTGTTGAAGTCATGGTAGAAATAACCATCTTAATAATCTGCTCTATGAATCACTGAAACATGAGTGATCTTATTTGCCTCGTCAGGATACTCTTTGTCAAAATGCATTCCTATAGCTTCTGCTGTCTTGTAAGATGGCTCGTTAGTATACTTGCAGTATGAATAGAAAGCCGGATACTCGGTGTTCTCGAAAGCCCACTTAAGGACTGCACTTGCAGCTTCCTTAGCGTATCCCTTTCGCTGGCAGTCCTTTCGGATGTGATAACCGATCTCCGGGAGCATCTCGCCATCGATATTCTGCAATGTCAGCCCGCAGTCGCCGATCATCTCTCCGGTCTCCTTAAGGCACACGGCCCATAGACCAAAGCCATTTTCCCTGTACCGGTTCATGTTGCGCTCAATCCAGCCTTTAACCCGTTCTTCATCAAAAACATAGGGATAATGCTGCATGATTTCACGATCTGCAAGAACAGCATACAAGGCATCGTAGTCATTCATATTCATTTCACGTAAGAATAATCGTTCTGTTTCAATAATCATTTGTAATCCTCGTGGTTTCGTATTCCTCAAAACCATGTTGCATCTGTCCCATACTTCGTCATGATATGAAAAAGCTCCGGTCTCGGTGCGTCTTTCTTTAAATCCTACGCTTTCATAGCAATGCCTTGCACGTTCATTTACAGAGAATACCATAAGCTGAACCGCAGTGGCTCCGGTTTCATCAAAAGCATAATCTGCAGCTGCTCGGATCATTTCTTTTCCCAGACCTTTACCGCGCCTTTCCGGATCCACCATCACAAACTTAAGCATTCCCTCTTTGGTCTCATTATTTAGTGAATAGCAGAAGAATCCCATGGGTTCACCCTTTTCATCAACTGCAACAAACGGATTGTCTCCAAATCTCTCTGACAGATCAGCCAGCATCCGGTCAAAAGACTCTTTCTGAATGGGAAAAGAGGTCTTATTTGCACACCACAAAGCGTGTGTTTTTTCGTCTGTGATCCAGTCCTTTATTATCGAGAAGTCTTTTTCTGCGCTGTATGCTCGTAGATTCATCGGATTTCGCCCTCCTTCTGTAATTATATATTAACGTAAAATAAAAAACAGACCTCCTTACACGGTTATAGGCCTGTTTTTCACTTAACTGTTACAATATAATGGTCGAATTACAAGCAGTCTTTTAGATAATCCGGATCGATTCGGATCATTTCAGTAAGTGCCTTGTTTCGATAATTTAAATCTTCACGAATTGTAAATCCTTGTGATTCCCAGAAAGCGTTGCCACCCTCGTTCTTTTTGAAAGCAACGAGAAGAACTTTGTTGATTCCTTCTGCTTTTAGTGCATCAAGAGCAAGGTCGACGAGTTTCTTGCCTATGCCCATCCTCCTGCAGTCCGGCGATACGCAGGTATGCTGAACTATCCCTCTTCTTCCATCGTGTCCGCAAAGAATGACACCAACTACCTTTTCATCAAGTACTGCAACGAAAGAAGTATTTGGATTCCGCTTAAGATATTTCTCGATTCCTTCATATGAATCGTCTTTATTATTAAGTCCATTTCCGCATTTGATCCACAGGTCATATGCGGCTTCATAATCATCCATTGTCATAAGTCTGTAATTTAACATCTCTGCACCCATTAATCAGTAATATTTATACCATGCATTTGATTCATATAAGTTTTCATACTATATATTATGATTTACATTTCTGACATAGTTCCCGGAAATCGTAATTTATACCTGCACAGCATGTTTTCTTTACTTGAAGGCATATTATAACCTCTTACATCCCACCTCGACAAATTCAACTGGAATTACTCATAATTCACTGTTATTTTTCCCAACGTTATTTTATCCAAAACCTTATCATTAGTCTTTACTGTATGTTCCGGTAGAATCTTTTCTTGATAATACACGCCGTCCCAGTTTAGAAGCTTTTCTGGGTCTTCGGAATATCCTGTTAAATCACAGGTATTTACAAGAAATTTGGCATATTTTACTGCAAGAGTATGTTTTATCCGCATATTAGTGAGGATACTTTCATCCAACCCTGTTCTTGCAAGCTGATTCCCGGTCATGCTGCTTAAGATCATCTTTGCTTCGACCATTGCTTGTTTTTCTTCCGCGCTGCTTAATACAACTCCTTCAGAAAGAGCTCTTTTATAATAAATCTCATCTGATATACAAGTTTTAACTGCCACCTTCTTGGCGTAATCACAGACAAACTGAGAATCCATGCCGGCTGAAAAGTGGGTATTCCACCAGTGCTTTGGATTCTCCGGATCATACAAAAGAGCCTGGTCCTGCACAAACTCTTCTACTTCATATATGTAATATCCAAATTCTCTTAAGGTAATCTCGGTATCATCAACTGTGATCAAAGGCTCATCAAAATGGTCTTCATAAATGAATCTGCTCAGTATTCTCCCGCAAATAGCAGCAACTATCAGGATGACGTTTGCAATTAAAATTATTTTGATAGCTCTTTTATCTGATCTCTTCATAATCACTATCCATCCTGTGTAAACAGCTCTTGGAATTCCTTTCTTCCGGGAACCCACGCCTTTTCATAAATGTGAGTGAAATGATTTTTTACCGTCTGCTCAGAAATTCCGAGCATATAAGCAATTCTATGATTTGAAAACCCCGACACTTTAAGGTATCCGAGTTCAAGTTCTCTTTTCGTAAATCCGAATTTACGAGCTATATTAAGATACTGCTCCTTTGTAATTCCGGGATCATTCATCTTCCATGTCCATCTCTTCATTCATCTTACGCTCGGCATTTAACTTAAGCGGCAGAAGAAAAAACTCGATTATTACTGCATAAAAACCTGAAAGGAAGCAGACAGCAAGGCTTGGTCCAAACGTTTCCGGCTCAGATAAATGTCCCATAAGAATTATTGCTGAAGTTATGATGGCAAAAAGAGCTCCAAATACAGTAAGCTTCTGGGCAGCGCCTACGGCTTCTATAATATTTTTTAGTTCAAGAAGTCTGTAATCTTTTATCCCTACTGAGAATGAATTCAAAAAATCTTTCCACTCACCCATGATAATGAGCCCGGGAATCAGAATAAGTAAAACAAGAATCAGCGAAGGCACATCAAGAAACCATGCGACAGCAGAAAAACCAAAACTGGTTCCGAGGGTACTGATAAGAAATACAACGATGAAAAGTACAAGCTCTCCAAATAAAACGGTACGGATATTCTTTTTCATAAGCATACTCCTTTTAAGCTTTATTTATTCGTTATAGGTGTTCCTATTATGACGTTATCATATGCACGAAAAGAAATATATAGTACCTTTTTGATTATGAGCGGTACAACTTTTTATATTCCGAGATAAAAGGCTATAGCTCAACGTTATCCATAAGAAAGTCAAACAAATCGATAATCATAACTCCCTTCTCATCATAAGAAGGTTTTAATCCTGTTTTTGCCACGACTATCTTTTTAAAGGAATCATCAATATAATAAAGGCTCTTCTTTTCCTGTAACTGTTTATCAGCATCGTCCATCGAAAGTGCTGATTGAATATAGTATTTTATATCTCCTTTAGATGCTATGAAATCCACTTCCAGTGCTTTCTGTGCATATATATACTTTCCATTAGCATCTATTCTGTCTGTCTTCTCGCTGACGTTAACTTCGCCAACATCAACATTAAAACCTCTGTATCTAAGCTCGTTATATATGATGTTTTTCCATAATATGAGTCTCTTCAATCTGTCGGAAATTAAGCCTGGCATTCCTTACCCCGATATCTCCGGAATAATCGACTTAAAGATTCCCACGTTCTTTTTTACGAGATCGAGCCTTGTCTCGCCGGGCTTCTGTCCTGCCCCTGCCGTAACAACCACAACTGCAGCATCGCCTGCATCCTTGTAATCTCCGGCATATATCTGCATTGGCTTTGCAAAGGGAAGTCCATGAAATATATGCTTACTGGGAAATTTAATCAAGTATCTTACCATTTCTGGAGATTGTCACAACCTGCCAAGGAAGAAACTTTCCGCTATTCTTTATTGCATTCTCTGCGGCTCTCTGCAGCCCTCCGCAGCATGGAACCTCCATTCTTACTATGGTCACGCTGACAACATCGTTGTTTGAAATGATCTCCGTAAGCTTCTCAGTATAGTCGCCTTCGTCAAGTTTTGGGCATCCAATCATTGTAACCTTGCCCTTCATAAATTCCTCATGCATGTTAGCGTAGGCGTATGCTGTGCAGTCAGCTGCAATAAGGAGCTTGGCCCCATTATAAAAGTCTGCCTGCGTTGGAAGGAGCTTTATCTGGCATGGCCACTGCATCAGTCTTGATGGATGAGTGCTCATTCTTGATATCATGTCCTGTCCGGGATCAATGTCTTCCTGATTGCCACTCTTAAGTGTCATAAACCTTGAACCGGGGCATCCATGTCCTGCAGCGTGTTGTTCCATTTCTTTCATCATCTTGTTTTCGCACTGATGCATATCTTTTACCAATCCTTTCTTCTCCTGTGCTGCCTTTACTGCTGCTTCGTCATACGCAGGCGCTTCTCTTTCTTCAAAAGAGATTGCTCCCATTGGGCATCCCGGCAGACAGTCCCCAAATCCATCACAGAAGTTCTCTCTTACCAGTTTTGCCTTTCCATTCACAATATCAATGGCTCCTTCATGACATGCGTTTGCGCAGATACCGCAGCCGTTACACTTTTCTTCATCGATTTTTATTATCTTTCTTACCATCATTAAACCTCTCTGTTTGACCTTTGTTCTTGTTCTGATGGTGTCAGTATAATATACTATTCATGACAAGTATGTTGTTCAAACCACATTTTGGAGAAAAATTTATGAACCTTGAAGGTATAGAAAAGAGTAGATTGTTCAAGGGAATGACAGCTAAAGAACTGTCTTCATGCCTTGCTTCACTGGATGCCAGGGAAAAGAAATATCGAAAAGACGATCTGATTCTCCGCGCGGGAGAGCGAACTTCAAGCATAGGCATGGTACTCTCAGGCAGTGTTACTATTGAAAGCAATGACGTCTGGGGCAATTGCTCTGTCTTAAGCCATGTAGGCCAAAATCAGTTCTTCGCTGAAACCTATGCTCTACTTGGCGAAGTCCTTCTGGTTGATGTAAGAGCAAATGAAGACTGCCGAATTCTCTTTTGCAATATAAGGAACCTTCTTGAAGACAGCAAAAAGAGCTCTCCCTGGAAGGAAAAGCTCCTAAAAAACATACTTATTATTTCATCTCAGAAAAACCTTGTCCTCTCTGGACGCAGTTTCCATACTTCTCCCAAGAGCTGCCGTGGACGCCTTTTGTCATATCTCAATGCCATCGCACTCCAGACAAGTTCAAGGGAATTTGACATTCCCTTCAACAGGCAACAGCTTGCCGATTACCTTAACCTCGAAAGGACCAACATGTCAAAAGAACTCTCGCACATGAAAGATGAGGGGCTTATCGAATATAGAAAAAGTCATTTCAAGCTTATTAAGGCGGATTAAATACCATAAGTACTGTAAGAAGCAGACTTAGAATTTCACTGCGTTCTCTGCACTCACAAGACGGATAGCCGAGAGAACCTTGCCGCATTTATCAAGACGCTTCAAAAGCTGTACAATGATGCAGTGGCCTTCCCACTTTAACTCTTTACGTTATATTCTTTCCCGTCAATAACTGCAGTAACAGCACTTTCAAACTTACTAACAGCCATTATAAGAGTTGTAAAGAGCTTTTTTAGCACTGGTATGCTTCATTGTGCTACTCCTGTTATCTCTTTGGCAAGTTCCAGAATTTCAAAGGCATATTTTTCCTTGCCCTTTTTCAGAAGCTTCTTGTATAAAGGATAGTTAGTGATGCAGATTGCAGCACCTGCCAGTCCCAGCAGTACTCCGACGATCATGAAAACTGCTCCTGTTCCAAAGACGCCCAGCCCAAAGCACATTCCTGTGCCAAAAATCAGAGTTCCTATGATCCCCAGTGTCATTGCCGAAATGAAAGCCGGAAGCTTTGCTCTTTCATCAAGCTTTTTAAGCTGCCTTACCTTATTTGTTTCCTTTGGCATGTAATCCTTTGCAACACTTTCTGCATAAACCTTATCTAAATCGTTCATCGTATTCTTCTCCTTCTTTTCTCTTGAATGTCCTTTTTATGCGATCTTTCCTGTTTCTTTGAGCCATCTGATCTCGTCACGTATGGTCTCTCTATATGACCTTGTGGTATAACCCAGATCCTTACTTGCTTTACTTGAATCAAATCGGTTGTTTCTTGCAAGGTTGTAAACGGAGAATGTTGTCATAAGAGGCTTTTCTCCAGTCTTCTTAGCCTTTTTCTCAAGTACCCCGGCAATCAGGTTTGCTACTGATATTGGTAAAAAGAACTTCATCTGCTTGCAACCGCTCTCCTCTGAAACAAGCTTTGTAAAATCCTTAAAGCTGACAGGCTCATTCCCAAGAATGTAGCACTCTCCGCTTTTGCCCTTATCAGCTGCCCCAATGAGTCCGTCAGCCAGATCTCTTACATCACACAGATTAAAGCTTCCATCGATTCCTGCAGGCATCTCGCCATTGATGATGTCAACTAAAGTCTTGGTGGTCTCGCCCATTGCAAAATCCTCAGGTCCAAGGATTCCTGACGGGTGTACCACACAGGCATTAAGGCCTTCCTTTGCAGCTTTGAGCACTACGTTTGTTGCCATAGCCTTTGACAATGAGTAGCAGCCTTTGATTCTCTCAGGATCAAGGGGAATAGATCCTTCGCACTCTCTTATGGTTCCTTTTTCTTCCTCAGGTATTGCTCCTGTTGATGAGCAATAGACAAGCTTTGATACTTTGTGCTCTTTGCACATCTCTATGATGTTTTCTGTTCCACCGACATTTACATCCATGACTTTCTGACTATAATCAGGATTTACAGTTACGATGCTCGCTATATGAAGCACAATTACTTCCGTATCTTCAGGTGTCTCAAAGAATCTTTCCAGGTCATCTTTGTTACAAAGATCGCCGTATGCTATTTCAACTTCCTCAGGAAGATATTTTGCTGACTTGTCGCCTTCAAGGACAAACGCCCTTACTTTTTCATTTCTTTCAACAAGCTTTCTGCAGACTGTGCTTCCAAGAAATCCTGCTGCTCCTGTTACCAGATACATCTTATTTGTTTTGCTCATTTATCTTTTCCTCTCTTATTCTCAATTTGTTTTTTTGCTCTTTGCTTTGAGCTTGAAGTCATTATAGGAAAATGAGCACACAAAAAGAACAACACTTTTTGCAAAATGTGTTGATTTCAGGAGTACAGGTCCCGACACGTTTTGTAAAAAGTGTTGATTTGTAAATCCGATATAGTGTTTTTACTGCGTTATGGCTTGATGATACACTTCTGTATGACGCTTATGATCTCATCTTTTGACTCGGTGCATCCACCTCGTACCCACTCAGTGACAACTCCGATAATGCCCTTAAGATAAAAGACCATGATAAGTGGCTGTTCTTTTTGGGGAACTCCAAACCTTGTAAGAATGGGGCCAAATATAGTTTTAAACCAGGTTTCATAAGTCTTTTCAGCGCCCATCATCTCATTCTTTTCATACATCAGGTAAAAGAGCTTGCGGTTCTCTTCCACAAAATCCAGATATGGCATCAGATACTTGGGTGTTACAAGAAATAGCTCATCCTCATTTTTTTCATCAATATCAAGTGCTCCAGGCCCATCAGCACCAAAGCGCCCAAAGAAATCTTTATACACAGCCTCCACAGTTTCCTGCAGAAGATCATTTACATTATCATAGTGAAGATAAAAGGTGGATCTGTTTACGCCAGCAGTTTCACATATCTCCTTAACAGAAATAAGTTCAAAATCTTTACTGTCAAGAAGTGTCAGTAACGCTGTATGCATTTTTTCCGCTGACTTAAAATACTTGCTCTCATTCTTGTTCATAGCAAAGCACTCCTAACACCTGTAGACTCATATATTCCCGAATAAAGCTCGGGAATATATGACAAATAGGCCATTCCAGTGCGACTACGTCGCAGGGCCTATTTGCACTTGTATCATATTCTCACGAAATGCGCAGCGTAGTGCGCATTTCTGAAATTTCATTCGATAACTCATACTCAAATGATATCACAATTTACCTTACTTAATAAAAGCAGCTACAGATTTCTCCATAGCTGCTGTAATGTGCCGTATTAAAATTATTATGCTTTCTTACTGCTGGAACAACCATTCCATAACTGCTATACAGTTATAGGCGTAGTCGAATGAAGCCATATGGTATGAAGCTCCGCCTCCGGCGCCTCCACCATTTCCGCCCATCATTCCTTGAGGCTTCTCGCCGGTCATTTCCATTGCCGGCTTATCTTCACTTACATCTGAAGAAGCGTCTGTAGCAGCCTCGGGATTTGAAAGGCCTCCTTCTTCAGAAGAACTCATCTGCCCGCCGTTTCCTCTTTCGCCAAAGCTGCCATCTCCACCGCCCATGGGTGAATTGCCTGTTCCTGCATCAATAGTTCCTGTTTTCCAGGATATGAAGTATGCTCCTGTAGCTTCTCCACTGAGTAATTCTGATGCAGCTGATGAAAGCTCATCTGCCGACCATGTTCCGTCCCATTGTGCATATGTGTAGGTGACGCCATCTGCGTCATATCTGGCCATAAGGTCCTGCGCTCCGGTCCATGCACTTGTATCATCTTCAGCTGCAAAATAAACGAAGGTCTGCCCCTCCAGATTTGAAAGAAGTTCCGTATCCCACTGACCATCAACAAACATACACGCAGCATATAAATCCGGGTATTCCGATGCAAGTATGAGTGTCGTCATGCATCCCATGGACTGACCTGTTCCATAGATTCTATCAGTATCTACTGCGTACTCATCTGACATGTAATCAATAAATCTCTTGGTGAGCTCAACATATTCTGTTGTACTATATCCATCATGGTCATCAAGAATTGTTTCAGGATATGTTGGTACAGCTACTATGGTCGGATATACTGACTGCCATTCTGATGTTGCCCATACAAGACCACCAAGCCCCTGTGTAAGTGAATACTCCGCATCAGTTCCTGCAGTTGTTGAATCACCTATAAACACAACCATTGGATATTCTGCATTTTCGTCATATCCTTCAGGAAGATACAGATTATAAGTTATAGAAAGACCTGTCTCCTCATCAGTATAAGTGAGCTGGTCAAAAAGATCTGTATATGTCTCCACAAGACCCTCTTCATCTTCCGCAAGCGTGTTACTGACAAGTCCCAGCTCTAATATAGAACCGGTATCTGTAGTTGTTTCAGCTTCTGCAGCAGAATCTGAAGCTTCTTCTTTTACCTCTTCAGATGAATCACTTGCTTCCTGGGTGCTTTCCGATGATACGGTCTGGGTACTATCTGCTTGCTGTGCCAGGCTTCCACAAGCAACTGCAGATACGGTTATCGCACATGTTGTCAAAATAGTTGCTAATTTCTTGAACATTATAAAATTCCTCCATTTATCTGTTCCTGTTTATCATAAAGTTTTGGAGTATTTTATATTGCGAGCTACCATTCGCAGTAAGCCTGTTTCCAGAATTTCTAAGAGTTCTGTTCTTCAGTTTACATTCTCATGATATATCCGTTAACTAAATCCAACCTAAAGAGCCTCTAAACATATTCTGAAATCATTAGTTACTTATTTTCTCTTCCAGCTTCTTGCGCTGTCTTTTTTCATACATTGTATTCCCGAGTTATCTTACAACCACATTTTGCAGACATTTAAAGAATCTACGTCTCAAATACTTCTCCTATATCACCATCAATGCATATACTTCTATCTGCAATTTCTTCCGGGCAATAGCTTTCGCCATAATTTAAGCAGGCATATACCGCTTTCTCATTTGCCAGCGTCATCTGCCAGAATGGATACTTTATTATAACAGGGGTGTTGGCTCCCACTCCAAGTTCAAGATAAAGAACGTGAAGATTCTCATGTCTACGAATAAAATCAGAATATGCCGCAGATGCCCTATGCCATCCTTCATCTTCGACAAAAGAATCGTCAGCTCTCAAATTCATAGTCATATCAGAGCCGTCATCAGGACACTTTGGAATCAGCTCAGAAGGAATTTCCATCAGTAGCTTACCATCAACCGGTACCTGAAATACTCCCTGATCATCTCTTACAAAACCTTGTGCTTCCATAGCTTTCATTACCCACTCTTCATTATCAAAGGTCTTCTGAATAGCAGGATTCACGCTCTGAAACAAACCATAATCACCCTGAGTATAGAACAGTCTTTTCTTGTCAAAACCTGCTCTTTGAAACTGGTGATCTACATTTGTTGTGATAACAAAATAATCCTTATCGAAAACCATCTTAAGAAGATCCCTATACACTGGCTTTGGAGCATTAATATATCTGTTAAAATAAATATGTCTCGCCCACCAGGCCCAGCGTATTTCTTCGCTCGGAAACGGATAGAAACCACCTGAATACATATCTCTTATTCCAAATCTTTTGGCAAAGTCATAGAAGTATTTTTCAAAACGCTTGCCGCTATATGTTAAACCAGCAGATGTTGATAGTCCCGCTCCTGCTCCAATGACAATTGCGTCTGCTTCCTTGATTTCATGCAAAAGCCTTTTTATTTGCTCATCATATAAGTTTTTCATAAATGGCCTTATCCTCATCTTTGAAAACATTGAATATCACCCTTTCTACCTTACCAGAATTTTCACGGAGCCATTCCGATACAGTCTCTACCGCAATCTCGGCAGCTTTCTGATTCGGAAAACGAAAAACTCCCGTTGAAATGCAACAAAAAGCAACGCTCTTCAGGCCATTTTCAGCACACATATCCAAAGTGTTTCTATAGCAGTTCTCCAAATCCTTTTCCAATTCAGGAGTAAGTTTGTATTGGACAATTGGTCCTACTATATGAATAACTTTCTTTGCCGGAAGATTATACGCATCAGTGAGCATTGGAACGGCAGTAGGCTGTTCATAATCTCTTCCATATCTGATTCTAAGTTCATTCATCTGCCTGTTGCACTCAGCTCTCAACTGCACTCCTGCAAAAGTATGGATACAGTTATCTATGCAAGTATGCATCGGGACAAAACAACCGAGCATCTGCGAATTAGCGGCATTAACAATAGCATCCACCGAAAGTCTCGTAATATCACCCTGCCAGATGGATAGTCCGTCCCTGATAACCGGGATGTCTGATAGATTCACCACACCCTTTTCAGCCGCTCTTTCTGTCAGATATTCATCCTGTACTTTCACTACTTCAGAAGATAATTCTTTTGGCATACGGATGTTCATAAGCGACCTTAGGATTCGTCTTTTATCTTCCGTACTATTTGGAGTCTTTAAATTCTTATATTCATCAGAATCTTCCTTGAACTCTTCTACAAGATAATCAAGACGTTCTTCCTGTGTTGTATTCTTTGACATATTCCACCTCCTTCTAAAAAAATAGTGACTATTAATCTTTCGACTTGTAGCCACCGTTTTTGTACCAATATATTTCCACTTTAATAATCCCTATCCCATGCTAATAGTTATTGTAACATCGCCATTTGAAAGCAACTCAGTCATGCCAGCCTCATCCTTATCAGATATGTGACCTAACCGTGTGTATGACCAGCTATTAGACCCATAGAACACAACCATTTGATTCCCTGAATAAAGAACTATATCCCCTGATGATGTTGTCGTCTGTTTATCATCTCGTGGCAAACTCTGTCCTATGGAACCCACCTGTTCAAAACCACCATACATTGACATCTGAATGGTAACATCACCATCTTTAGCCATATCCCGCAGCGCTTCTACAGCCTGATTGTCTTCCCATTCCACATTAACTTTTGTATCGCCAATCTTCATTATCATTGTACTATCTCCAATAGCTTCATCATCTACTGATTCATCTTTTTCTGCCAGCTGATACATAACATCTCCCTCCAGCTCATCATTCTCTTCTGAGCTTTCTGTTTCAACATTTTCTGATGTTGATATTTCAGTTACTGCATTCTGATTATCACCGGAGTTTATTGTATTCCCTGAACAGGCGCTCATACAAAACATGATTGTCATACAGAATGCTATCAAAATCATTTTTCCTTTCATATCAAACTTCCTTTATTTTAAAGCCTTTCCAAACTCGAAAGCTTCGTTTAACTCTTCTGTTTTCCCAGATGCTTCGCCCATATCACCTATTCCTCCACAGAATAAGGACCCTGAAAATTCTGCCTTTCCAAAACAGTCAACCCACCCTTGAAGTCCACTAATTGCCTTTTCAGGTACGAACTCTTCATCCTCAGCTGCAACAGATAGCATATATACATTCCTGAACTTATAGTCTGAAGGATACAACGGATTGAGCCTATCCAAAAGAGTCTTCATCTGTCCGCTCATCTCGTAGTAATAGATTGGTGTTGCAAAAACCAGGGTATCTGCATTCTTTACTTTTTCTGCAATTTCAACAGCATCATCTTTAATGATGCATCTCTGAGTGTTCTGGCAGGCCAGACATCCTATACAGAAACTGATATTTTTCCCTTTCAGGCTTATATGTTCCACATCATGACCTGAAGCTTTTGCTCCCTCCATAAGCTTTTTCGTAAGTATATCGGAATTACTCTTTGCTCGAAGACTTGTAGAAATCACTAACACTTTACTCATATCATCCCATCCTTTATTATTTCTTCAACCGTTATCATTACTTAAAATTCTCCTTAAAGAAGCTCTCCAGCTTGTCATAAGGAATATAATCCTTATCTCCGCCATCATATAGATCTGTATGCACCGCATCAGGGATTATCATAAGTTCTTTATTATCAGCATACTTGCTGTCTTTAATCATATCTGCATAAGCATCCTTTGAGAAATAACATGAGTGTGCCTTTTCTCCATGGACAAGTAATACTGCACTTCTGATCTCGTTTGAATATTTCAGGATGGGCTGGTTTATGAAAGACTCACATCCGGTCACATTCCAACCACCATTAGAGTTAAGGCTTCTTGCATGATATCCACGATCGGTCTTGTAATAGCTATGGTAATCCTTAACAAAGAAAGGTGCATCCGAAGGCAACGGATCGACAACTCCATCGCCAAGCTTATAATCACCCGATTTCAGATCCTCCAACCTCTGAGCACACATAGCTTTCTTCTTCTCATAACGTGCCTCTTCACTGTCCTCACTGTCAAAGTAACCTTTTGCGTTCACCCTGGTCATATCATACATGGTGGATGCCACGGTTGCCTTTATTCTCGTATCAAGTGCCGCCGTATTGATCGCCATTCCGCCCCAGCCGCAGATACCTATGATCCCTATCCTGTCAGGATCAACTCTGTCATTCAGGGAAAGAAAGTCAACCGCCGCCATGAAATCCTCAGTATTGATATCCGGGGAAGCCATATATCTTACATTCCCGCCACTTTCTCCGGTAAAAGAAGGATCAAACGCTATTGTCAGAAAGCCTCTCTCTGCCATGGTCTGCGCATACAATCCACTGCACTGCTCCTTAACTGCACCAAAGGGACCGCATACTGCGATTGCGGGAAGTCTGCCCTCTTTATCCCCCGGTACATACAGATCTGCCGCAAGTGTTATCCCATATCGGTTCACAAAGGTCACCTTGCTGTGGTCTACCTTATCGCTCATAGGGAATGTTTTGTCCCATTCAGTTACCAGTTTCAGTTCTTCCTTTTTGATCATGATTGCATCCTCCGTTCTCTTATCACTGTTTATCCGCTTCTTTTTGTGTCTGTCTGATCAGATAGTCCATCCTATCAACCTTCCTCTGACTGTCGTGCATTTCCTCCACCAGATCACATCGACATTTTCGAAGATACTTTACGAGCCCGTCCATATCTCCGGCTTCGTAAAGTGCTTTTGCTCTCTTTGTTCCTTCCGCAGAGCATCCACTGTCTGTAAGATTTTCTATCAGGTTTTTTACTTCCATCTGTCCTACCTCGTATCCTCATTATATTTACTTGACGAATTCTTCGCTAATGAATAAAATGAATATCGTGATATTCCAAAAGTGAATATCAGCGAGAGGATTCTATGGAGATCAAAAGCCTGCGATACTTCCTTGCCGTCGCAAGGGAAGAGAATATGACAAAGGCTGCGGACATGCTTCATGTCACACAGCCTACGCTTTCAAAAACATTAAAATCACTCGAAGATGAACTGGGAAAAAAGTTATTTACACGTCACAGCTTTAGCATATCCCTGACTGATGAGGGGATGCTTCTTCGCGACCGTGCGGAAGATCTCATCGCCATGGCCGACCGTATAGAACAGGAATTCATCACCCTTGACGATATCACCGGCGGGGATATCTATTTTGGACTGGCAGAAAGCTTTCAGATACGGCATCTTGCAAAAGAAATCCACAAGTTAAAGAACCGATATCCCGGTTTTACCTACCATATCACCAGTGGAGATACCGAGCAGGTGACGGAAAAACTTGATAAAGGCCTGCTTGATTTTGCGGTATTATGTGAAAAGCCAAACTCTGCCAAATACGATTACTTGAAATTTCCGGAAGCCGATGTCTGGGGAGCTGTCATGCCTGCTGATCACCCTCTCGCCAAGAAGAAGTCCGTTAGAGTAAAGGATCTTATCGGTAGGCCATTATTCTGCTCTGAACAAAGCTGGAACAACGAAATTCCCGGGTGGGCAAGGGATAGTTTTGACAAGCTTCATCTTGAGGGCTCTTTCCGTCTGTCCTATAACGGTTCCATGTTTGCAAAGGAAGGGCTTGGGATCCTGCTAACCTTTGAGCATCTGATCGACTGCTCCAAAGAGAGCGGGCTTGTTTTTCGTCCCCTTTCACCTAAACAGACATCCGAGTTGTATCTGATATGGAATAAATATCCTTCTTTTACTCCCATAGCTGAAAAATTCCTTACACAGATCAAAACATCGTTCCACAAACCGTAGCAAAATTCTCTTCCCGTTCTATCTTCCGGTTTTATTCAGATACAAAATGTTCATTGTACTCATACATTTAACTGAAAGTTAAAGCTTAATCTTCATTGTACTGTAAAGATTGTGTTTTTCTCAAACATGCCTATAGCAAATGCTAATTTGAAATAAAATTGCATGTTTTCATAGGCTTCAAAGCTTGTTCTCTGCAGAAATTCGTCTATGGATATCTCCTCAACATAGCCATAAGGATTTGCTATAGTTATCTTGTTATTAGGTATATCCATCCCTACGAGCAAGGAGTAATGAAGAGTCCACACATCACCATACTTAGCTGCCCACTCAAATGGCACAGGTACTCCTCTTGCCAGATTTTCATAAGCTGCATCTATCAGTTCCGTGTTTGACATGTATTTATGGATAGACGTAGTGTACTCCGGAAAGCGCTTGTTCATTTCTTCGCAGAACTTATCTCCTGTTGAGGTTATAACCTTACCATATTCATTGTACAGCTCCTCTTCTGTCAGATTTCCCCCATTCCATGCAGAAAACATCTCAATACAGGCATAACCACAGGAAACATCCTGAGTTATTACTTCTACTCCATCAACATAAACCGGAGTACTATATTTATCATCTATATATATAGATGAATAATCAGTAAGGATTCTTTCTGTCTGAATCTGTAACTTTATCAATAGTCCCGCCAGCACAATAATAATCAGTGCTATAAAAATGAGAATAACGCGAATTGCCTTTTTCAAATGATGCCTCCTCTGTCGCGTATAATACTGAAAGTTAATCTATTCAAAAATACTTAAATTTTTCTTTGTAGCAACTGTTTATAATTATACCTATATCTACCATCCTGCTCAATATTATGTACCTAAAACAAGGGCGTTTTCACGCCCCTGCCTATTGCACTATCAGTTATTCATCTCCCTCACTCCAATAATAGGCCAATACTCCTAAAGGCTTCTGAAATGCTCTCGTCATCATTACTTCCGATCACACACGAGAATTCCTTCTTCAATTCCTCCGGAGCATTTCCCATCAGAAAAGGGAATCCTACAGATCGTAGCATTTCTGCATCATTAAAATGATCACCAAAAGCAACAGCTTTCTCCGGCGGGATGTTCATATACGAGCATACTCGCCTGACTCCGTCGGCCTTTGTAATACCCTTTCCCATGATTTCAAGAAGAACATCTGAGGATTTAACTATCGACAGCTTTGGAAATCTCTTTTTCAATTCATTTTCTATACCACATATTGCTTCAGGCTCACATATGCAAAGGAGCTTTCCTATGATTGCATCTTTTGGAAGAAGCTCTATGCCGCCCTCTGTTGCACAGACCTCAACGATTTCCTCTTCTGCGCGGACCAGTCGGTCATTCCTGTCATTTACAATCCACAATTCTTCTGAATAGATATTCCATGTACAGTCAATCTTCTCCGCCTCTATATAAGAAATAATATCCCTAGCGTCATCGACATCAAATCCCTCCGAGTACATTATCTTATCGTTTTCATCAATGATAAGCGCCCCACTATAACAGATCATTGGGCAGGTAAACCCGTATCTTTTAAAAATCGGCCGTACTCCGGATGGTCCTCTTGCTGTCGCAATGACAAAAGGGATATTGGCTTTCTTTAGGGCAAATATTGCATCAAGTGTGCCCTTAAGCATTCTATGTTCACTATTTAGAATTGTTCCGTCTATATCTGAAAAAACTATTTTGAAATCCATTGATGTCTCTTAACATTTCTTTCTAAAATGAAGTTGTATTGCCGGGTATGAACCGAACACGGGATCAAAGGCATAGCCTGCATTCATTAGCGCAGCTCCGCTAAAGACATGTCCAATTACATCTGCTTTCTCTCCCACATCATTTTCCGGAACCTTCTCACACGATGAGATACAGTTATCGACCTCATACATCGCTTCAGGATCAAGATTTCTCATGCGAACGTATATAACTTCCGGATTGGCTCTCACATCGGTGACCACCAGATTAAGAAGCGCCTCGGACTTATCCTCTGACACAAATCCCCAGGATGTGTAGTACTCTTCGTCAAGTTCATCTGACAGGCGAAGGTACATTCCCCTCTGTATCAGATCATAGTATCTGTTAAAAACGTCTATCTGCCGGCGGATCATTGCCTTCTCGTCTGCACTGAGTGTCCTCGGATCAAGCTCATAGCCAAAGGTTCCCGCCATTGCAACAATTGCTCTTGTCATAAGCGGTACTTCGCGGCCGGTCTGGTGGTTGGGCGAAGCTGACACGTGACTTCCGATCGTACTCACCGGATAACCGTAGGTTGTGCCCTTTTGTATTTTCAGACGATTGATCGCCTCGGTGTTGTCAGAGCACCATATCTGAGGTGAGTAGAACAGGATTCCGGCATCAAACCTTCCGCCGCCACCCGAACATCCCTCAATCATCACATCAGGGAAACTCTCCCTTAATCTCTCCATCAGCCTGTATGAACCGAGAACAAACCTGTGGGCAACTTCTCCCTGCCTGTCTGCGGAGAGACCTCTGGAAAAGACATTTGACAGTGATCTGTTGAAGTCCCACTTGATATAGGATATCTTAGCACTCCTAAGCACCGTTGATATACTCTCATACAAATATTCTATAACCTCAGGCCTTGACATATCAAGCACCAACTGATCTCTTGCCATCACCGGCTTTCTGTCGGGATCAGTGAGCGCCCAGTCGGGATGTGCCCTGTAAAGATCAGAATCCTCATTGACCATCTCCGGCTCAAACCACAGGCCAAATTTCATACCAAGGCTCTCCACATGAACAGCAATGGCATCCATACCCTTCTTTAGCTTATCCCTGTTGACCACCCAGTCGCCAAGTCCTGCATGATCATCATTCCTTGCTCCGAACCAGCCATCATCAAGGACCAGCATCTCACAGCCCGCTTCTTTGGCACTGTCGGCTATATCCATTATCTTGTCATCATCAAAATCAAAGTAGGTACCCTCCCAGTTATTCATAAGGACAGGGCGCTTAATGTCGCGAAACTCCTTAGGGCATACATTTTCACGGATGATCCTGTGGAAGCGTAAGCTAAGCTCTGAGAGCCCATTATCTGTAAATGCCAGCATTACCTCAGGAGTTGTAAACTCTTCTCCCTTGGACAATTTCCATCGAAAGTGGTCATCAGATATTCCACTCACAACGCGGATTGTTCCGGCCTGATCTTTTTCCACTTCCTCGGCGTGCTCTCCCGAGTACATCAACATAATTCCATAGCTCTCACCCTGCCACTCGTCCGTATTCCTGTCACAGAGGATCACAAAGGGATTGTTGTGGTGACTGCTGGTTCCCCTCTTCGAACTTATCCTGTGAATCTCATGTCCGACCCTGCACCTCTCAGGCTGTCTTTCAAAAGCATGGCGACCGTGAAAATGAATAAGGTCAAGATTCTTTCCCATTAGGTCCAGGCAGGCAGATGCTGCTTTATTTAAAAAGATATCTCCTCCGGACTCATTTCTTATGACAGAATATCTTGAAATAATATCTTTCTCCTCAAATACCTGGTATGACAATACTACAAGAAGATGTGCCACCTTATCTTCAAGATATATCTTCAGAGTGTCAACCTTATCTTTCTCCGCTCTTACATATGGAAGTCCCTTAAGCTCATCTCTCCCTTTAATGATCTCATGACTCTTATATCTGAGATCGGCCGTCCCTGAACCATTTGAAAGAATAAGTGACAGTGCACTTAGCCTGTAGTCTCCTGCCCCGTCAGTTGAGTACTCCTGCGGAAGCGTGTCTGCAGATATGCCTCTCCTGTCCCTGCATTCATAGGGATTCCCCGAGAACCCTCTGTCCAGTTCCTTGATCAGATACCCCATATCAAAGCCACTCACTCTTTTACCGTAGTAGGTGTGAAGTACCATTCCCAGCTCATTTATCTTGATCTGATACTCTGTGTTTGCGGTCATCAGGGAAAAGCAATTACTCTTTTTATCAAATATTATCGACATATCAAAGTTTTCCTCCTGAGGTTGCAATACCCTCAACAAACTGCTTCTGGAATATTATGTATATTACGATCATAGGTACAATAGCAAGAACCGCAGCTGCCATCATGGCAGGATAGTCACTTCCATACTGTCCCTGCATCTTGGCAAGTCCCGCGCTGAGAGTCGTAGTGCTTGCATTTGTGCAGACTATCATTGGCCACATAAGGTCCTTAAAAGCAAAGAGCGCCGTAAAGATTCCCAGCGAAACCATGGATGATCTGGTAAGGGGCATCATTATGAAAAGGAATGTCTGTCCGATGTTGCAGCCATCAATTGCCGCAGCTTCCTCCAGATCCTTGGGAAGCGACTGGTATCCCGTTTTTAGCAGGTAGGTGCCGAATGCTGTAACAAGTCCCGGGAAGACAAGGCCCGCTGTGGTATTTAAAATATGTAACTTTGACACCATCAGATATTGTGGAATCACAAATATCTGTGCAGGTATCATCATCTGGATAAGCACCAGAGAGAACAATATCTTCTTTCCGGGAAATTCAAGCCTTCCAAAGGCATATCCTGCCATGGTCGCAGTAAGGCATGCGCAGATAACGCGGAATATTATGAACAGGATCGTGTTCTTGTATAATGTTATGAAATTGTAGCTCTTCCATACTGTTACAAAGTTCTCAAAATGCCATCCATTGTGGGGAAAAATAAAAAACGGATCCACAGATATAGCTTCCTGATTGGTTTTAATGGCCGTAAGTATCATCCATACAAATGGCACTAACATAATAATTGCAAAGATTATAAGGACTGTATAAGTGATTATTTTATTTACAGTATATTTTGTACTGATGCTGCTATCCATCCTCGTTCTCCCTTCTTAATTGTAATAAACGATCTTCTTTTCAAGCTTCTGAAGGAAGAACGTAACTATCATGATAAATACCACGAGTACCATTACTATTGCGGCACCATACCCCCTGTTGCCGTTGGTGAAAGCATAGGTGTAAAACAGGTACACAATTGACTGGGTCTTATTAAGGGCAAGATTTGTCTTGTCCATTACCATGAACATAAGATCAAATACCGTGAGTGCTCCTATAATCCTTGTCTGAACTATAAAGAAGGTCGTAGGGCTAAGCAGTGGAACTGTTATGGAAAAGAATTGCCTTATAGACGATGCTCCGTCAATCTGCGCTGCTTCGTAGTAATCCTTAGGAATTTCCTGAAGCCCTCCAATGAACAGGACCATGTTGTATCCAATAATTGACCATACACCGATTATGCCTACACTGATCCAGGCTATCTTTGGGTCTGAAATCCATGCAACATTCGTATGAAAAACATTGTTCAGAAGTCCAAACTGTTGATTGTAAAGCCACTTCCAAACCATTGCAACTGCAGCAGGTGCGCAAACCATCGGAAGGAAAAAAAGAGTGCGGAAAACAGTTTTTCCAGCAAGCTTTTTCTGCATAAGAACCGCCAGCAAAAGAGCTATCACGATTCCTAGTGGCACCTCAACAATCGCATATTTTACAGTGTTCCAGAGGGACTGCCACACTTCTGCCGATCCCAGCACAGCTTTGTAGTTGCTAAATCCTACAAATATGTTCCCTTTTCCAAAATCTCCGGTCTTGCAAAGAGACTGGTATACAGTATTGATCGCAGGATAATAGTTCAGTACGATCAGTCCTAAAATCGTTGGTAATACAAAGGCCCATCCCCATATTGCCTGTCTCTTTTGAGACGGAGTCATCTTTTTCTTAGTCATATAACCCTCCAAAGATATGGTGAATGCCGAGGTGTCCCCCGGCATTCATTTTTCACAGATCACTCTGCTGCAATAGCATCATCAATTATCTTCTGTGCATTGTCACAGGCAGTTGCCATCAGTGCACTATCTTCGGGATTCTGCCATGCATCAAGGAATCCACCTTGCTGCTGAAGAGCATCTTCCCAGACTGTAGTCTTTCTTGTGTAAGGACGGAAGAACAGATCTCCCTCTTCCTCAGCTCTTACAAAGGCGGATACATCCATTCCTTCAAAAGCATCTGAGAAGTCCTCTGAAACACCCTTAAGTCCTCCCATGGTTACTCCAAGCTGTGCCTGCTTCTTCTGGCCTTCTTCGGAACAGAAGTAAGAAATGAGGTCATAGCATGCCTTGGGATCAGCTACATTTGCATTGGCAGCCCAGCCAAGTCCGTTGTATGCAGAGTATCTCTCTCCTGCATCACATGTTCCGTTTGAATTTGTATCAGCATAAGGAAGCATTGCCCAAGCATAGTCATTATGGTTTTCTGCAGTGTAGAATGCGTTGATCATCCATGAGCCCTGTGTGATCATGGCTGCCTTACCTGACATAAACAGTGAATCTGTTCCTGTCTCAGCAACTACTGACTGAGGAGCGCCAACTGTAAGGAGCTTTCTTACCATCTCCATTCCGGCCTTACCCTCTGCAGATCCGATGGTTGTTCCCTTATGATCATCTGTGATCACCTGAGCGCCGTAATCGTAAACGAGGTTGTACCAGCCGTCCTGGTTGTTTGAGGTATTCATTGCCATACCGTAGACATCTCCGCCTGATCCTTCAGTAATTGCCTTAGCTGCCTCATACATGTCGTCCCATGTCCAATCATCAGTGGGATACTCCACACCATATTTGTCAAAAACTGACTTGTTATAAAGGAGTGCTATAGTGTCATGATCCTTGGGAAGTGCATACTGCTTGCCGCCACTGCTGTACAGATTCCAAACTCCTTCATAGAAGTTGTCCTTATTTACAGAGGCATCTGCTGCGATGTAATCTGTAAGATCCAGCAGGATGTCATTTTCCATATACATCTGTGCTGTGTTTGAATGCATCCAGAATACATCTGGCATCTCACCACCTGAAGCACCTGCCTCAAGAAGTGTCCAGTAATTATCCCAGTCAATGACTTCAATATTTACCTTCACGCCTGAATTTGCACTCCAGTCATCTGCGATAGCCTGAAGGCCGGCCTGCTGATTTGAGTCCCAAATATTTATTGTAATAGAGTCTGTGGTATATCCACCCGCACTGACGGCTGCATCTGAGGATGCTGTCTGTTCTGTTTCAGCATTTGCCGAAGGAGCTGTCTGCACACCTTCGCTGCTTCCACATCCCACAAGCCCGGCTGTAATAACTGATGATAATAACAGTGCCACTAATTTCTTACTCATTTTCTTCCTCCCTTTTTTACCTGATCTTACGTTTCCTGTCCGAACCCTTCGAACAAAACTTATTCTAATTTACACAGACCATTCAGGGTATGCTATTATGTTATTAGCTTTTGTCATTTTGTGACAATCATAGTCGGGGGTAATGTTATTATGCAGATGAAAGAAAATGGTGTCGGTTTCGATTTTTGTGCATTTACTGATTACGACAATAGCGCGGAAGTCAGGCTCTATGAGATAGGTAGCTATGCCTGCGAGCCCGGATACTCCTACGGCCCGATCATACGGTCAAGAGGAATAATTCACTATGTCCTCGCCGGTAAGGGAATACTGAAGATAGGGGATAAGACACATAATATCCGTGAAAATCAGATTTTTTTTATACCTCCCGGCATTTCTGCGTACTATGAAGCAGACAAAGATACACCCTGGAGCTACAGATGGCTTCACATAGGAGGGACGGAGTTTCTTGCACTCCTTAAGGAAATTGGTCTTGGAGAAAACAGTCCGGTCCTTGATGTTTCATCGCCAAATAGCATGGATGATATTTTTGGCGCATCAATCAATGAGATATTTGAAAACTATGAAAGGGAATACTATTGCATCGCAAAGATTTATGAAATAATGGATTTCCTGAGAAAAGAATATGGCCACATAGACGAAGCATCAGCAGAAAGCCAGCAGCTTCAATATGTGCGAACCGTGATCAAATATATACAGCTGAAATTCTCTGAACAAATCACCATTGAAAATATTGCGGGTATCTGTGGTCTTAACAGAAGTTATCTTTCTCGCCTTTTTCACGATGCCACAGGTTACACAATAAAAGGATATCTGCAGACTTATCGCATGCAGACAGCCCAGAAGATGCTGAGGGAATCAGATCTCTCCATAAGTTATATAGGTAACGCTGTTGGTTACGTTGATATCTTTACCTTTTCCAAGGCATTTAAAAAGCACACAGGTTGCTCTCCCAGTAGCTACAGAGAAAATGGTTCCGCTGCATTAGCCAACTAGTCTGTAAGTTGTGCATGCTCACAATCTGCATCTGTTCACGTTTACTTTCAGTATTAGAAGTCATCATAATGGCTGTCCCCATCCCCAACTTTGATACTTCTATTATAACAAAAAAGTGCCTCAATCCCAGATAAGCACTGGATTTGTGGCACTTTTATACAAGAAAAATCCGCGGCATCGCCGCGGACTTTGTCTACAGTCTGAAGAGCCATCCAATCGGATGGCTCTCTTGTATAATGCTTTGTAATCTCGTATAGATAAATGATTATCTCTTTGAGAACTTTTAATGAAGTGAAAGTGCCGTATTTTAGGCATCTCTCCTTCAAGTTGCTGTTTACCCGCTGCGTACGGTAGAAAGCTCAGGGCTACTGTATGCGGCTGGTGGCAATTCACCCTTATGATAATCATTTTTGTTTCATACGTGTAGTCCAATCAGGGTATTGTATGAACCTCGTCTTATCATAAAGTCCACAAAATATCTTATCAGGCATAGATCCATAAACAAGAACAACTTCTGGCTCAAGTTCCTTCAGCATTTCTTCTAGACCTTCTCTAAAATACCTTTTGGATTCAGCTGATTTGATTTGGCCATATGTTCCAATAGAAACAATACTATACTTATCTACACCCTTAAACGCAACCTTTTCTCCGAGAAAATCCGCTTTATAAGTTCTTTCATCTCCCCACCGAATGTTAGGAACAACATATATTCCTTGTTGGCTTAAATAGTATCCTACTGCCCTATTCAAGTAAATATCTGCAATCTGGACACATAATGGAGCATCAATATAAAGCGAACAATCTGGCGTTATAATTCCTGGAAACCTTCTTAGATCATCGACATATTCTTCAGTGTTCGTTAGAATCTCACGAAAGTTGATATCATGCTCATAAAAGCAAACAAAATCGCTTTTATCCTGGCTCCGTTCTCTTAACGAGAACGGAACCATACCCTTAGGTATAATGATTTTGCTTGGTGCATCGATATGTGGTATTTCATACTTCCCGTCAAAAAATGCAGTTTCAACCAAAGAGACTCTAAATCCTTCATCAACTAGATTAGTTACCGCCTTTCCCATGTTCTGCCTCCCATCTAAGAATTGCTTCAGCACTCTCAATGCTTCCGGCAATGTTGTATTTGGAGCATTCCTCAGGGAACTTTGTCATAAGATTTTTATAACACTGAACGAGTTCTTGGCTAGGCACCAATTCCACAATATCATCTAATACCTCGCTTATCCAAGAATACTCTTCGGCTGTACAATCATTTTTTAAAAACTCAATTGTTGAAGGAATATCTTTAGTAAGAAGCTCTACTTCTTGCTTCCAACATTGTTCTACGCCATAATCCCATTCATCATCTGTCTCTTCTCGCTGTTTTATAATCTCTCTAAACTTGATAACATCCATCATTTTTTGCTTCCTTTCTTGGTCGGTTGCTTTGCATCAGGAAATATCGTCCCTATCTGTCCATGAGTCTTTATCACACCAACTCTAACACCCTTCCACATTCCATAAATTCGCTTTCCATCTTGAACATGACGATTTGCTTTGAGATTTGCTACATGTTCGCCAGCATGCTTTATATCTTTGCTTGTCCAAGATTTAGGAAACCAGGATTGATTCATTCCAGACTGTTTCATTTTTTCTTTATGATTCGGAATATATCCAATGCGAACTCCATTTGGATACGTCTTTACAACATGATATTCTATTCCATACTTATCAAGTTCATTCATTCCAGCTTGTCCGTGCCCACCACGCTTAAGCCTTATCTTATTATTTTTTGATGCCTTTGTATAATCTCCTTCATTAGAATGAACCACTGCATACTGACTAGCTTGTCCTCTTGCTCCATGCGTATTTAAGGTTCTTCCTGATTTAGTTGTACCCATAGCCGTTCCCTCCTGTCATAGTCGACAGACAAGGAACTAAAACAATTACTTTTTCCATTTTCTCCTCATCTTTCTGTCAAGAATCATACTTGACCAAACAATAAAGAATTTTCAGTTACATTTTTATTGCTCTCTAAGAAAGATTGAAGTAGAATAGTATATACCGATTATGAAAGATTCTACTGAGTCTTTCTTCGAGAGAACGTATAACTGCGCCAACAGTTATGCGTTTTTTCTTTATCTACGTAAAGCCTCTTATCATTTTCGCCTCCTTTCTCTGAATGAAAAACATGATGTATTAAGCTTTTTCATTTATCAATGTTTTTTCTTATCAGCTCTATCCAATTTTCTCCTATTTGCAGCAAAAGCTTGTGAAACATGGTACTTATCTACAATTTGCTTAGGCTTCATTCCCTTACTTTCTTCATATGGTATCATAACCTCCGCGCATAATGCCTTGGCCTGCCATTCAACACTGCAATATGCAGGTACTTCATTATCCTCAAAGCTTCTGTTATAAAGAGGTGTAAATCCTATTTCAAATAAGAAAACATGGCAAATTTCGTGACATATAAAGCCAAGAAACGCTCCAATACCTTTTTTGTATGCTCCCCAGTACACTGTCTCTTTTATCTCGATTGTAAATCCGCCTTTATCATTTGGAGTACATCTTGCCATTGTTTGTGGAGCAAGTTTCTTATCTTCAACAATCTCATAATCACAGTCCTCAAAAACATCTCTTAACTTATCAAGTACCTCCAAGACAGGAAATGGTCCTGAAAGAGGAACATCAAACAATTCTCTAAAATACACTGCAAATCTTCGTAAATCTTTTCTACTAGTTGGTTTTGTTTCGTAATCCATTTACTTTGATGTATCCTCCTTTTTGCTTAATAATTCCAGTATTTTAATTGCCGTATCATCATCCATCTCGTCAAATGCTCTAGCAAATGCTAACACTGCTTTTCTCTGTGCATTCCCTGCCTTTTTTGAATCAATTTTATATTGCGCCCTTGATTCTTCTATAGCCTCTTCTAATTCTGCTCTTTCTTTTGATGAGAGATGATAGTGTTCAACCAATTTTGCTACCCACTCAGCAGGTACATTTTTCCTTCCATTTTCTACTGCTGAAATAAACGGCAATGAAGCTCCAAGTATTTCAGCCATATCGCCCATTACTTCATGATGCTTGATTCTTAACACACGTACAAATTCACCATATTTTGTATATGACATGATACAAGCTCCTTTCTTTATATCAATTATCGTATCACTGAATTATATTAAATTCAAGTAATTTAGTTAACCATTTTCAGGTTAACTACAGATTGTAAAAACACCCCAGGACAATTGTCCTGAGGTGTAATAAGTCGTATATAATTGTCCAGAGACGTAATACGTTGTGAAACGATTATCTCTTTGAGAACTTTTTCATTGCCTTAAGTGCCTTGTTTTGGGCATTTGTAAGGCGAGTTGCTGTTTACCTGCTGCGTACGGTAGAAAACTCAGGGCTACTGTATGCGGCTGGTGGCAACTCTGTTATTTCATCCTAAAAACAGATCTATCTTTCTGTTTCATCATATTCTTTCATTTCCAGACTGATCTGAGTATAAAGCCTTCTCAATAGTCACGTTCATATGAGATTTCTTGCGAAATCCCATAGTCCCCATCCTGCTTCGGAACGCTTGCATTTCATACAATTCCTCCTACCACTCGCGCCTTATCTTTTCAAAATCAATTGTCTTACCGACTTTCTTCCATATGATCAGAACAAAGACCAGATTGATTACTATCAGTCCGACATAGACCAAAAGTAATTTAGCTGCATCTTCACCCGTCCGGACATAGGAACCAAGACCCTCTTCGGGAATAAATAATCCTGAGGTATAATCAGTAAGAAAATCATTTAGTCCGTGCGCCAGTCCGCATGCCCATATATTTCTTGTTTTCCAGTACAGTATCAGAAGAGCAAGTCCGAAAAGGCTTGCTTCAAGAGTTTTTCCAATAGCCTGTCCCCAAGCCATTGCTGAGAGTGGATCAAATCCACCTAAAACATGTACTGCTCCAAAGACAAGCGAGGAAACAACTGCCCCAAGTACAAATACATATTTCCAATTCCTGAATTTATATATGATCGCATCGTTGATAACAGCCCTGAAGGACAACTCCTCAAAAAGCCCCACAGACATATACATGAGGAACACAACAAACAGCTCCAGAACAGGATTCTGCAAAAGCGGCCTTTTTTCACTTATATCTGAAACCAACACAATAGTGCCAAGTGAAAAGGCTACTATCAGAAATCCAACAGAATACTTCAAAACATAACTTGTTGAATTATAGCTGGATGCAAGGGTCTTGTCTCCCGATATCTGATACAGGAAAAAACACGCTGCTCCACATAGCATCGTTCTTACGATGAAAAACTGAAAATGCGTCTGGGTCGGCACTGATTTGAAACATACGACAACATATACTATGCAGAGCGCAGCAGTAATCAGTGGAGATCTTTTCATGAATTCAATGTACTTTTTAAGCATTGGTATTCTCCTCTTTTACTGCGCGTCTTCAGGTAAGACAGAAAGAGCAGAGAACTTTTCAGCGTTCTTCTTGGCTCTTACCAGCACATAGATCAAAAGAACAATATTTGTCAAAACTGCTACTCCGCCAAGTATGCCACCTACAATAAAATCGCCATTCTTCATAACCGGATAGTTAAAAATTGTTCCGGCATCATACAGAGTATGTAAAGCAGTTGGAATGATGATTGCCAAAGCCCAGTACAGCGCCGTCGGACCTTTGCCCTTTAATTTGTTGTACCTGGCTCTTCCTATAAGCTCTCCCATTATCATGTTCAATGTCATATGAGTGAACGCTAAAGGAGTTCTGATTAGTAACACAATAATCGAGTCTCCAAAAGTAAAGTCCTCTACAAACGTAAAGCCAAATCCAACCGCTGCTCCCAGGAGGATATACTCATAAACATTGCGTACCTTATTTTTCAGAGCAACCAGCGTTATGATGATTGCAAGAAACTTAAACACTTCCTCCACACCACCGGCCATAAAAAATGCTGTAAAGAAAGCTGCCGATAGCGCCTGCATTTTTGCACCCTCTATCCCGATGATTCTTAATACAGCCAATAACCCAATCCCGGAACCGGCGGAAATCGGTACGCAAATACATCCCAAAACAACCGGCAGGATTGCCTGTAGTTTCCCTATAGGCTCCGGAACTTCCCTTTTGATCATTCGCTGATAGATAAATCCACAGATAACAAAGGCAAGTAATGCGGCAATAATTGAAATAATAATTGTTTTTGCGTCCATGAATAATTCTCCTCCTTAATTTGCATTAAATAGGTGTCCTTATCGTTCAGTACAGATTATTTATATACTCAGTCAAGGCCTCTCTATCATAGAAGTGCTCAGGCTGATGTATCACATAGTCCGGTTCTACACCCTGGTCAATGTCATACACAGAACCGTTTTTCATGTAGCTCAGACGGCGATTGCCGGACATCTGAAGCAGAGTTCCATCTGCTGTTGAAAATGGGATCACTGTGCATGCGCCGCCTCCGCTTTGTTGTCCTAAAATAGTAACCTGCCCCGACGATTTTAATACACTCGGCACCAGATTACCGCAGGAAAAACTGATAGATGAGGTAATACAGTACAGATTGTAGTTTAGGAGCGAGTCCTTTTCGTCGTATACACCATCAAGATTGGCATCTGCACGAAAACATTCATTGGCGTAAGCACCTGTCAGTGTATCCTGGATACATACTGAACCTTCTCCCAGAAACAGACTTATCATAAAACTTGCAGTGACGGTGTCTCCTCCGGAATTCATACTTAAATCAATAACTACATTCTCGACAGGGCTTCCCTTTCTCGTAATCTGTGAATATGAATACAAAAGAAGGCCAACAGTATCCTGTGTATCAGCGGTAGGTGCGTCCTTATAATAATCAGCATCCTTATCTTTTGCCCGGAAACTATCAAAGGTGATGTATGCTGTGTTTCCGACTTCCTCGTATCCGGGAATCCCGTCGGGATAATACTTTTCTCTGGCGGTATAATACTTCATCGCCGAATCACTCATGTTTCGAATTGACTTGCCGGTCATCCCGTCGATTTGCGCATCCATGCCAATCCGCCACGAATTAAGCATATACCCGCTATGTAAGTCATCAATGTAAAGATCCATCAAAACTCTCATCGCCCTTGCAGACATCTCAGGATCAGTACTCCTTAATGCGTCACGAAGAGCTGTTTCAGTAAAGAATTCATCAAAATCCTCAATTCCATGGCTTTCTTTCAAACCATAAAAATGATCCATCATCATACATAATTCGTTATATGTATAGTCCGCAAGTCCCTCGCTTTTGCCCTCCTTGGGCTGTGCTTCATAATACTTCCTCAAAAGCTCCCTGCCGGGTTCTGAACCATACTCATAGACAAATACTCCTTCGTTATTGTATAGAAGGCATACATAACTCGGAAGAGACAGCATGATATCACTTAATGTCTGCATGGGTATATAGCATTTACCATTCTCTTCAATCAGGTCTATACCATATTTTTTAAGATCAAAAACCACCTCCGAACCAAAGCGGCTATAGGAGTTTTCCTCTGAGAGAACAAGGCCCTCAAAGGCACTATCCGGCTGCAGTACATCTATAACCGTGCTTGTCCAGGACGGAACGAAAAAAGCATCAAAATCATAAAAACTAATTGTGTCTTTATCGCAGTCTATCTGCATAGGATACTGGTTTTCACGGGTAATTGTTACCACTGAGCCCTGGGCCGAAGTGGTCAGTGCATAGTTTTTATCTTCGATAATCTCGTGATTGACTCTCTCTATGAGGGAGACGGCAGTATCAATGTCAAAGTAGGGAACCTCTTTGCTTTCATCAGCAAAACAGAGTTTGATACTTTCCTCATTATCAACAGAGTGAAAATATAACGGAATCTCCATTTCACTAAGAGCGTTTCCGGATGGTGCCCCACAGGCAATCAAAAGAGTACTCCCCAATATGGTCAATGCTGAAACTATCCAGAGCTGATTGCATAAACGCTTTTTCATTAATCGTCTCCTCTTTTCTTATCTTAGCTCCGTCGAGGCTTTATATTCCTCTTAAATTTTACAACATTCCGTCTAGCGATAGTCTTAAAAATCCATAAATAATGCATAGATACAAAAAGACCCGGTACATTGTACCGAGTCTTCTGTAATCTGCAACAGCAGATGATTATCTCTTTGAGAACTTTTTCAATGTCCTAAGTGCTGTGTTTGTGGCATTTCTAGGACGAGTTGCTGTTTACCTGCTGCGTACGGTAGAAAGCTCAGGGCTACTGTATGCTGCTGGTGGCAGCTTTAATAACCGCAATCAAAAATAATACTCTGATTTTACTTTCTACCCATTAAATCTTTGTCTGTTTTTTGTAAGATTATCTTCCAATATAACACGCCAACTTCAGCCCGACAAATTCTTTAGGTTAGAATCGCTGTAAGGTCAAACGAAAAAGCAGCTTGAATTATAACAATAACTGCCCTTTCGTTTGATCTTATTGCGATTTAACCTAATTGAACAAAGTAAGCGTCCGTGGAGCCTATACATATGGGGTTTCAATTCCTGGAGCTTACCAGTTTTACTGCCTAATTAGATAATAGCATACCTTATGTCTTTTGTTTTTTATATTTTAGGGTATCAGAAATAAACCTCCCATATGCGAGGTTTTTGTAAGTATTATTCCTGTATATCAACAAAGTAACGGTTTCTGTCTATGATGATCAATCACTTTTCCGCCACAATGCT
>NZ_AUJJ01000026.1:0-72957 GCF_000424165.1 Butyrivibrio sp. AE3006
AGCATCCAGGGAGCACTCCTTAGAATGAACAGATCCATTCAAGCGGAAGGTACTTTCGGAATCATAAAAAATGATCGTTGGTATAAAAGAATAGTCCGAAAAGGAATAGAATCCGTAAAACTTGAGGTTCTTTTGGTTTCAATAGGTCATAACTTATATAAATATCACAATAAAAAGATGCATCTCCAAGAAGCTGCCTGAGTTTAAAAAGTTTGTAGTTCTTGGGGAAAGGGGTATTATACTCTGTTTTTGCCAGAAACAGCATGCCTCACAAAAAAATGATATAAAAAGGGAGCTGGAAAAAATGATTATCTCATTTTTTCACAGCCCCTATTAAAATCTTAAATCAGAAAAGTTCCAATTGCCAGTGCGCTTGCAACAATTACAAAGCTGCACACTAAAGAAAGGACTTTCCTTCGAAATTCCGCGGCATCAGTGTACCGACCATTGTAGACTACTGTGTCAATAATCTTAGGACTCATTTTCTTAATATTATTTTCCATAATATCTCTCCCTAAACCCAAATGTTGATGGTAACCATAAGCGTTTAGTCTATATTATCGCGAAATTGTGTCTAAATTCGTACAAATGCATAAAGGGAATCTAAAAAAGTATAATAAAATACTAAAAAATTTAATTAAAAATGCTAAAATTGTCAGGCTATCAGCGGATGTTCTTGCAATTCTTCTCCGCGATGATGTAAAATACTGAATGTTTGACGCCGTAAGAATGGCAAATAGCATTAAATGTGGGATTAAAGACACAGAATATTTTAAATCCCGCATCAAGGAGGAACATGACAAAGGACGAATTTTTAAAAGCACTTCTGGCAGAGGGTTTTGTATGCGAAAAGAGCAGCCAGTATCCATCAGTGGTTTGCGATGCAAAGGATGTGAAGAAGACCGCCAAAAAGGTAAGAGCAGTAGCAAAAGATAAGGGCTACTCCTCATCATTCGCCATAAGAAGCTATAGAGATGGAATGGAGCTTATCTCCAAGGACGGCGCGGTTTCAAAGGATATGAGAAATGAGACAGTGGAAGAGCAGACAGAAGCAGCGACAGTTTCAATTAACGAGCCTATCCCCATGACTGCTCGTGCAGAGAATGCAAGCGCATAAGTTTAATTGCTTAATTCAAAGCGAAGTTTACATTCACAATGGATTTACGGTCCCTCTTTACCGAATAAACCGGTAAGGAGGGATTTTTAAATATAATAAACTGCTGCAGCTATAAGTGTTGCAATCAGTAAAACTGTTCCTGCCACAGGATAAACAAAAATCAAAGCATTTGTGGTTCCGTATATCGAGAGTACACCGGCAAATACGCTGCCTACACTATATGTGAGAATCGATGAATTCCATAGATTGATCAGCAATACAGGCAGTTGAATGTTTTTGATAAGCATGAAGGAATAGGGCACAACTCCCATAACCAGCGGGATTGCAAATGCATATATCATATAATATGAGTAAACGCCGTGGCTGAAATATTCATAGATTGCACCGAAGACAGCAAGGAATACCGTGCCCGCCAAACTGTAAATAAGATGATATTTTGCTGTGTCACGCGATGTAAACAATGTCGCTCACTCCTCTCTCTTTGATACTTCTTCCGGAAGTCGGATTATTCACTATCTGACCATTAAAATACATGGTTGATGATCCGCCGCCATCAAGATTATAAGCGGTAGTTACTCCAAGGTCCTGCATAAATTCTGCAAGCTCATAGAGACTAAGTCCTTCACTTTCTGAGGTTCTGCCGTCAGATACTACGAAAACATAGTGATTAGTATCTATGATGCCAATGGCGGTTCTGGGATTACTTGCCATTGCCATATCAACTTCATCATCTGTATCCACTGATATCGCGCCGTTTTCAATAAGCCCTGGGCCAAAGGAAAATGCCTGCCATACGCCTTTTTCCACAAGATCTTCCGCAGTATATTCACTGTCATTAATTACTTCCATTGTTCCGTTCGCATAGATGCACAGCACCTCAGAACCATCACCTTCACTTCTGTATACTATTCCGTTTCTGATCACATATCCGCTTTCCTGAACACCGTAGAAATCGCCGTTGATGGCTAGAATAGCGCTGTTTTCTTCTGCCATTTCCGAAGTGGTAGCTGTGATGTTTTTGCCATAGGTGTCATTGGCAAAAGCAGTTTTTAGGTATTCAGCGGAGGAAAGGGTTACGTCTGCTACATAAATTTTGGTATTGTACTGATCATATTCCGAAAGATTGATTGTTATGTTGTCGTCGCTGTAAGTGGTATCCCCTGTGTAGCTGTCTGACGCATCGATGGAGGATGAGGTCTCATTGGAGGCTTCTACTTCACTGACGGTATTAGTATTCACGGATTCAGAATTATGATGCTTCCTGTGCTTGCTAGTGCCATCCCCCTGAGATTCCTGCTTTATGGGTGTGTCAGAGGTACTTGATGAGCTAGCTGCAGAGTTATCAGCCGCTGCCTCTAAATCCTCAAATGCCGAGGCACTCATGGCCGATGCATTGGTAGTATAGCTTTTTGTAAGTACAAAAGTGTCCAAAGTGATATATATGGTAAATGCCGTCAGAGCAGCCGAGTATCCAATTATCCATAGGTATTTTTTCATTTTAAAAATCCTCAATTAGCGAATGTGCAAAATTTGAATCACCTAAGCCCGCATTTGTAAATACCGGGGTTGGCGATATCCTATAGACTAATTTTGTCTCATAAACCTAAAATTTACCTAAAAGAGAAACATCTAATATTGAAATTGCAGTTAGGCTCTGCTAACATATACCACAGAAATAAAAACAGCACATAAGAAGGGGAGAATATGCAGCTGGAATTACAGAATATTAAAAAGTCATACGGCGAAGGCGGAAGCCGCGTTGAGGTACTGAAGGACATAAGCCTCTGCGTGGAGAAGGGAGAGTTTGTGGTACTCCTTGGGCCGTCCGGATCCGGAAAATCTACGTTACTAAACATCATCGGGGGAATCGACACTGCCGATTCAGGCAAGATCATCATCAGAGAAAAAAGCATGTCCGACATGGACGAAAAGACATTAACTGCCTACAGAAGAGAGCATCTGGGCTATATCTTCCAAATGTACAATCTCATTCCAAATCTCACTGTAAGAGAAAATATTGAGGTCGGCGCATATCTTTCAAAAAATCCACTTAACATCGATGAAATAATTGAGACGCTGGGTCTTACAGAGCACCAGAATAAGGTTCCAAGTCAGCTCTCAGGCGGACAACAGCAGCGCTGTGCTATCGGAAGAGCAATCGTGAAAAATCCCGACATTCTGCTTTGCGATGAGCCCACGGGAGCTCTTGATTACAACACCTCCAAGGAAATCCTTTCACTTATTGAAGAGGTTAACCACAAGTATGGAAATACAGTTATCATGGTAACCCACAATGATGCCATAAAGAATATGGCTGATTTTGTAGTGAAGCTTCGTGATGGCGTTATCAGGAAAAGCTACAGAAACGAGACGAAGCAGACGGCTGCGGAGCTTGACTGGTAAATACAGGTTCCGGACAGTGTTCTTTTTAGTTAGGCACACAGGATAAGTGGCAACCGGCACAGACAAATAGGGGAGTTTTATGAGAAATCCGTTAAACAGAAGGCTTCTACGGGAGCTGACAGGGGATATAGGAAAATACATAGTTATCTTTGTTTTGATGGTATTGTCCATCGGCTTTGTTTCAGGCTTTTTGGTAGCAGGCGAGAGTATGAGTACTGCTTATGATGAAAGCTTTGAAAAATACAACATAGAGGATGGAAATTTCAGAACAGAGGAGAAGCTGACAAAATCCGAGAGAAAACACATAGAGAAAAAAGGTGTCACAATCTATGACAATTTCTATGTAGAAAAAAGCTTCGACAACAACACAAAGCTCAGGATTTTCGCAAACAGAGAAGAGATCGACAAGGTCTGTGTTATGGAGGGAAGACTTCCTGAAAACATAGGGGAGATCGCCATCGATAGAATGTATGCGGATAACAACGGACTTACGGTGAATGATACTTTGACATTAAAGCCCGGTCCCGGCGATAACCTTACTGCATCAGCCGGAAATAAAGCCATAGATAATACTTTATCTTCCGACGGCAAGACCTATAAAATCGTCGGTCTTGTGGCGCTCTCTGACTACAGCGCACTTTTTTACAGCAATAATGACATGATGTTTGATTCCTCTGCCTTTGGCGTAGCTGTGGTTTCAAAAGGTCAGTTTGACGAATATGATGAGGATGCCATTCATTACAACTACGGATGGCTTTATGATGAAAAGCCTGCTAACGAACTGGAAGAGAAAGATCTTTCCGATGATCTCATGGAGAGGATTTCTAAAAAAGTAACTCTGGAAAACTTTATTCCCCGCTATCTGAACCAGTCCATAACCTTTACAGGAGAGGATATCGGAAAAGACAGAGCGATGATGACAGTGCTCTTATATATAATGATTATCATTATCGCTTTTGTATTCGGCATCACAATAAACAATACAATTCACAGGGAATCAAATGTAATAGGAACTCTTAGGGCTTCTGGATATACCATAAATGAGCTTATACGCCATTACATGGCGATGCCTCTTATAGTGACGCTTATTGCAGCACTAATCGGTAATATCATGGGGTATACCTACTTTAAAAATGTTTGCGTGGCGATGTATTACGGAAGCTATTCACTACCTACATATGTTACCCTGTGGAACGCTGATGCATTCCTTAAGACCACAATAATTCCGATAATCATAATGCTTGTGATTACCTATTGTATCCTTAGAAGTAAACTTGCGCTTAGCCCGCTTAAGCTAATAAGGCGTGACCTTTCAGGAAAAAGACAAAAGCGTGCCATCATACTAAATAAGGCAATAAGATTCTTTGACAGATTCCGCATTCGAATACTTATACAGAACAAGAGCAGTTACATAACGCTTTTCGTTGGACTGTTTTTTGCAAATGTACTGCTGTTTTTCGGAATGATGCTGCCACCGCTTCTTACACACTTTCAGGGAGTGGTTACGGATAGCATGCTTGCGGAGCATATATATCTTTTGCAGATTCCCGTAGGAGCTATAGATGATGACAATCAGATAAATGTGGCGTTTTCATACGTTTTCCTGCAAAACAAAATACTTACCAATAATCCGGATGCAGAGAAATTCTCAGCATACAGCCTGAAAACTACGGGCGCAGACGGAAGCAGAGTAGATGAGGTGACAATCTACGGAGTTCGTGATGACAGCCGCTATATACACGCAGATTTCGATGAAAAAACAGTGCTGATATCCTCTGCATATGCAGATAAATACGGATACAAAGCAGGGGATGTAATAACTCTGAAAGAGCCCTATGAGGATAAATACTATGGCTTTAAGGTTACAGGAATTTATCCTTATGACGGCGGAATCACTGTGTTCATGAGCAAAAAACATCTGAATAGCACTGTTGGTATGGATGAAGATTTTTTCTCGGGGTATTTTTCAAGTAGCGAAATTACTGACATCGACAGCAAATACATTGGAACAGTAGTTGATAAGGAGTCGCTCACACGAGTGTCCAGACAGCTTATGATATCTATGGGCAATATCATGTACATGGTGGATGGATTCTCGGTAATCCTTTTTATAGTCCTGATCTACCTGCTTTCTAAGCTGATAATCGAGAGAAATGCCCAGTCCATCTCCATGGCGAAAATTCTCGGATATTCCCAGAAAGAGATCGCAGCTCTGTACATAATTCCTACAGCAATCGTGGTTGTGGCATCGCTCCTTATATCATATCCCATAATCACCTACGTGATGGTGTGGATATTCAGAGTTATGTTAAAGCAGATGATGAGCGGCTGGATGATTATCTGGCTTGACCCTAAGGTATACGCGGAAATGTTCCTTATGGCCATCGCAACCTACGCCGTTGTTGCTGCTCTCGAGTACCGGAAGATCCGCCACATACCAATGAATGAAGCTCTGAAAAACGTCGAATAATCAGGATTTAAACCCTTTGGCAGAAGTTGCCGTGCCAAAGGGTTTTTTCATGCCAAAATTCAAAACATTGCAAAAATTGTTATTCTTGTTGAATATTTTGGTTTATGTCCCAAAAGCTATGTAAAAAGCCGGGGTAAAGACTTAGTATAAGATGCGTAAACATAAATAAAGTAAATAAATATATATAGGAGCATACTTCGATGAAACAGTTTTTAGATAAAGATTTTGTGTTGCAGACTGAGACTGCAAAGCATCTTTTTCATGATTATGCTAAAGACCTGCCCATAATTGATTATCACTGTCACATTTCTCCTCAGGAGATCTATGAGGACAGACGGTTTGAGACACTGGCAGATGTATGGCTTGGCGGATATCAGCCTGACGGCTCAATAGCAGGAGACCACTATAAGTGGAGACTCATGAGATCGAACGGAATGCCGGAGGAACTGGTGACAGGAAGAGGTGACGACTTTGCACGCTTCAAGGGCTTTGCAGAGGTACTTACCAAGGCAATCGGTAATCCCATGTATCACTGGTGCAACTTAGAGCTTCAGAAATACTTCGGAATTACAGAGCCTCTTACACCGCAGAATGCAGAGGAGATCTGGAATAAGTGTAACGACAAGCTTAAAAACGATCCCGGGATGTCAGTCCGTGGCCTGATTAAGCAGAGCAACGTGGCATACGTTGGAACTACCGACGATCCCATAGACACACTTATCTGGCATGAAAAGATTGCAGAGGATAAGACCATAGACTTCCTTGTAAGACCTTCATTCAGGCCCGACAAAGCAGTAAATATTCACAAGGAAGGCTTTGCAGAATACATTGAAAAGCTTGCAAAATCAGTTAATAAGGCATCTCTTGATTCCACTCAGGACGTAATTGATGCACTTATTGAGAGAGTTGAGTTTTTTGCAGAGCATGGCTGCGTGGCATCGGATCACGGCCTTGATTATGTACCTTTCAGAAAGCTTTCTATGGAAGAGTGCGATAAGGCATTCAAGAAGGCTATGAAGGGCGAGGCAGTTACTGTGGAAGAGGCAGAAGGCTATCAGACAGCACTTCTTGTAGCCCTTGGAAAAGCCTATCACAGACTTGGAATAGCTATGGAGATTCATTATTCCTGCCTAAGAAACATCAATGAGAGACAGTTTAAGAATCTTGGACCTGATACAGGATATGACGCTATTGCCAATAATTCCTGCGGTGGAAACCTTGCAGCATTTTTATCTGAGCTTGATAAAACAGAAGAATTGCCAAAGACAATCGTATTTTCATTGAATCCTGCTGATAATGAGCAGATAGGAACAATAATCGGCGCCTTTCAGTCAGCAGAGATTCCCGGCAAGATTCAGCACGGACCTGCATGGTGGTTCAATGATTCCAAGTCAGGAATGGAAGAGCAGATGAAGTCCCTGGCTAACCTTGGTCTTCTCGGTAATTTCATAGGAATGCTCACAGATTCAAGATCCTTCCTGTCCTATACAAGACATGATTATTTCAGAAGAATCATGTGCAATCTCATAGGTAACTGGGTTGAGAATGGCGAGTATCCTAATGATGAAGAGGCCCTTAAATCCATAGTTCAGGGCATTTCCTATTACAACGCTAAGAGATATTTTGGAATATAGAAGGAATAAAAACGGAGGCACAAAATGGATTTTAATTTGAGAAAAGATGCAGCTTTTGATGCAGTATCACTTGGAGAAATTATGCTGAGACTGGATCCCGGCGAAGGAAGGATCAGAACAGCAAGACATTTTAACGCATGGGAAGGCGGCGGAGAATACAACGTAGTAAGAGGTCTTCGCAGATGCTTTGGCCTTAAGACCACAGTTCTTACAGCTTTTGCAGACAATGAAGTGGGTAAGCTTATGGAGGATCTGATTCTTCAGGGCGGCGTTGATACTTCTTTTATTAAATGGATGAAAACAGACGGAATCGGCAGAGAGTGCCGTAACGGTCTGAACTTTACAGAGAGAGGTTTTGGTATCCGCGGAGCTAAGGGCTGCTCAGACAGAGCAAACACGGCTATTTCCAAGGCAAAGCCCGAGGATTTCGACCTTGAGAGACTTTTTGGCGAGCTTGGTGTTAAGTGGCTTCACACAGGCGGCATCTATGCAGCACTTTCAGAGCAGTCCAGTGAGACCGTAATAGAAGTTATAAAAACAGCAAGAAAATACGGCACAGTAATCTCTTATGATCTTAACTATCGTCCTTCCATGTGGAGCGCAATCGGCGGCATCGAGAAGGCAAGAGAAGTAAATAAAGAGATCGCTAAATACGTTGACGTAATGATCGGTAACGAGGAAGACTTCACAGCATGCCTCGGCTTTGAAATAGAGGGTAATGATGAGAATCTTGCTAAGCTCGACATCGAAGGCTACAAGAAGATGATCAGAGAGGTTGTTAAGACTTATCCCAACTTCAAGGCAGTTGCTACAACTCTAAGAGAGGTTAAGACAGCTACCGTTAATGACTGGAGTGCACTTTGCTTCGCAGACGGCGAGATTTACAAGGCAAAGGATTATAAGGGCCTTGAGATCATGGACCGTGTAGGCGGCGGAGATTCCTTTGCATCAGGTCTTATCTACGGCCTTATGACAACAGGAGATGCACAGCTTGCAGTTGATTACGGTGCAGCTCACGGCGCACTTGCAATGACAACACCCGGTGATACTACCATGGCTGATAAGAGCGAGGTAGAGGCTATCATGGGCGGAAAAGGCGCACGAGTACAGCGCTGATTACATAATTACAAGTTAAGTTAGAATGGAGAGAAACAAAATGAGTGACATACTTGAACAACTTGCCGGATATGGCGTGGTACCTGTTGTAGTAATCGACAGAGTAGAAGATGCAGAGCCTCTTGCACAGGCACTGGTAAATGGCGGATTAAAGTGTGCTGAGGTTACATTCCGTACAGCAGCTGCCGCTGATGCTATTAAAATTATGACTGATAAGTACCCTGAGATGCTGGTTGGCGCAGGCACAGTTCTTACAACTGAGCAGGTTGAGCAGGCTATTGCAGCAGGTGCAAAATTCATCGTAAGCCCCGGCTTTGACGCTGAGGTAGTAGATTACTGCCTGGAAAAAGGCTATACAGTTGTACCCGGCGTAGCAACTCCTTCAGAGGCTGCACAGGGTATCAAGAGAGGCCTTAAGGTTCTTAAATTCTTCCCTGCAGAGCAGGCAGGTGGCCTTCCTATGATCAAGGCCATGGCAGCACCCTATACAGGTATCAAATTCATGCCTACAGGCGGCGTAAATGAGAAGAACATGAGAGATTACCTCTCATACGACAGAATCGCATGCTGCGGTGGTAGCTGGATGGTAAAGGGCGACCTTATCAAAGCCGGAAGCTTCGACAAGATCGAAGAAATGACAAGAGAAGCTGTGAATGTTGTAAAAGAGATCAGAGGAGATCGCTAAGCTTCTTATTATAGAAAAAATCATGTTCCATCTTGTAGAATTCTTCCCACATGGGGAGAGTTCTGCAGATGGATTTTCTTTCGCATACGTAGTCTTCGTCAGCAAGACATGCTACAGGTGCAATGGAGCCTTCCATTAGTTCTATTATTTCGCCTACAGAGTATTCGTCTGCAGATCTTGTAAGCTTATATCCGCCATGCTTTCCGCTGGCACCTTCAAGAATTTTTCCTTTAACGAGTTCTTTTGCAATAATCTCCAGGTATTTTTTGGAGATGTCCTGCCTTTCAGCGATATCTTTTAACGGAATATACTGGTCAGAATCCTGCTGCGCCAGATCTATCATAACTCTTAGGGCATATCTTCCCTTTGTAGAAAACATGTAGTACCTCCTATACTGTGAATGCTTTTGCCTATTATAACGCAAGGTAAATGGGTTAATCAATACAAATTTATGTGACATTTTTGTGATAAATGATAAAGTATTGTTTATATGAGATAAAAAATAGATTTATGAGAAGGGGAAAATTATGAAAAACAGAATTGTAACATTGGTAATTGCAGGTATTATGGCAACATCACTTTGTGCCTGCGGCAAAACGACAGAGACTGGAAAAGATGCTCAGACAGAGAACGCTGTTCAGGAAGAGCCCGCCCAGGAGGAAGCAGCTGATACCACAGAAGCTGAGGCAGAGGAGAGTTCCGAAGAAGCTTCCGTTGAAGAATCAACAGGGGAGACAGCAGAATCCGAAGAAACAGCTGAGGAAATCTTTTATGCTCCCGACATCGACATTACAGGTTGCGATACCTTCACGCAGATAATCGATGAAAAGCTTACAGATGGTATGGGCTATGCAAATGAAACCTTGGACCAGACAGATGTTTTCCTGGTTTGCAGCAGTGCCTATGATAACCTTGACGGCAATATGGCCGCCATCGATTCAGCGATTTTCATCTATAAGGATGGAGTTCCTTTCGAAGTAGGAAAGGTTGAGTCCGGCGGCACAGCCAATCCTCTTGCAATCAAGGATGGTAAGCTCTATGTAGGTACTCATCATAATATGACAAAGTACACAATTACGGACGATAAGCTCGTTGTAATGGAGCAGGCAGATGTTACCTATGATACAGACGGTAACGGCACCTATACCTATACATCTGATGATGGCGGCGACTACAGCAACATGGACAGCGCAGAAGCAGAGAAAATCTTCAACCAGCTTTATGAAGAGTATTTTGATGCAACAGTTGTAAACTTCAGCGTAGTTGGTGGCGGCGAAGCAGCTTCAGCAACAACGGAAGGTGCGCTTCCCGCATACGAGTATCCGGGTCCTGAGGTTTTCTATTATGAAGTATATAAGGCTGTAATGAATGAGTTTGGTGCGGGTTATGATCCTGCAGATGTTGGAATACCTTCAATCAACATCGCAGCTGAGGATGATTCAGATCCTGAGGATATGCGTATTTATGGCGATTTCTGCTACTATAACTACAAACTTAATGGTCAGACCCTGGAGACTCAGTCAGGCGGATCATATCCAGGCTGCATACATGTGAAGAACACAGATGAAGGCTATGAAGTAACTAATATCGAGGTTGTTGCTGACGGATCAGATTTCGATGAAAGCGCAAAGAAGATCATGGGCGATCATTATGATGAATTTATGAAGCTTTATTCAGATGACGAAGCAAAGGAACAGACTCGCTTGCAGATCATAGCCAACTATGTTGCGGCAAATGGATTAAATATCACAGCAGTTCAGGATTTTGGTTGGGATCCTGTGACACTTCCTGAAGAAAACATTGATACCTTTTACAGCAATCTGTAATAAAATAATAGATAAAATCTGGCGGGAGCTCCCACAAACATATGTGGGGGCTCCTATTTTGTACTTAAATCATATAAATAACACAATATGTAGAAGACGTTAAATTTTTTGATATTTTTATGGCTTAAGCTGTTGACATGCAGGTCTATGTAGAGTAGACTCTGATTAATAAGTCGATAGCAAATAGACCAAAGAGGGGGGTTGTCATGGCTGTTGAATTAGGAGAAGTTCAGTTGCAGTTTGCCAAGCTTATATGGGAAAAGGAGCCGGTTGGTTCCGGAGAACTGGTAAAGTTATGTTCAGAGGAATTTGGATGGAAAAAATCCACTACATACACAGTTCTTAAGAAGCTCTGCGAAAAGGGCCTCTTTAAAAACGAGGATGGAATAGTTTCATCCTTAATTTCCCAGGACGAATTTTATACAAGGAGAAGTGAAGAATTTGTAGAGGAGACTTTTGGCGGATCATTGCCCGCATTTCTGGCGGCATTTACATCCCATCAAAAGTTGTCGCAAAAGGAGTTGCAAGAGATCCAGAGGATTATTGACAACGCGAAAGACTAACAACAGAAAACAATAATAGGCATAAATACGGCTATCATCATACAAGTGCATAAGTAGTAAAAAACGTGAACAAAAACATACTTAGTCAGACGGAGGAATTGAAATGGAAACGATTTTTATGAAAGTAATTGAAATGAGTGTGGTAGCCGCATGCCTTATTGCTGTTGTTATAATTTTGCGCTTTCCGCTGAAAAAGGGGCCGAAGTGGTTTATGGGAGCACCCTGGTCTGTTGTAGCTCTTAGATTGATTCTGCCTTTTCAGATAGAATCAAGGATTGGAATTCTTCCCAATTTTCATGGCATTATAACTGTTTTTATATACGAAAGGTTTCAGTGGATATGGCTTGCCGGAGTGGCTATTGTCCTTATATACATGGGACACAGCTATTACTCCATCAAAAAACAGACAGAAGCTTCCGTTCAGGTGACAGAACTGGGAGATAACGTATATAAATGTGATGAAATAGATACGCCTTTTATACTTGGTATTTTTAATCCGAAAATATATCTGCCATCAGGGCTTGAAAATGAGACTATTACTAATGTGCTTGCACACGAAAGGGCACATATTCGCAGGGGCGATCACATAAAGAAACAGATCGGGTTCCTGCTGCTCGCAATTCATTGGTTCAATCCACTTGTATGGATTTCATATGCACTATTTTGTAAAGACTTAGAACTCTCCTGTGATGAAAAAGTAATCAGCCGTATGTCACTGGATGAGAAAAAGTCCTATGCTACATCACTTCTCCGGTGTAGCACAAACCAAAGATATGTTTTTGCATATCAGCTCGCCTTTGGCGGCATTGGTGTGGGAACGAGAGTAAACCAGATCTTCAACTACAAAAAGGCCTCCGGTTGGCTCATTATGTTGCTGACGATTATTACATTGGCGCTCTCTACCTGTTTTTTCACAAGCTCCGCTCAAAAGGGTCTTGATCTGGCAGTGGCGGAGGATGAAGAAAACGCCGAGCCTGTGGTAGAATTTCAGGACACTGATGAAGTGCCCGAAGAGGAAATGGTCGTTGAGACCAGTAAAGTAATCGTAAAGTTTCCTCATGCTGCAAGTCAGGAAGTTGTAGTAGAAGAACCGGATTTGGACACGACTGTTTATGCCGAATGGAGAGATGGTAATGTCATGATCATGCGTGGCCAGGAATTAGTGGCATCTCTGAGCAAACAGCAGATCAAACAGCTTTATATGGCCAAAGGATATACCGAGGCAGAATTGTCGGGTATGGAAAATGTGCTGGTCAAGGTTGAAGAGATAACAGATGATGGTTCCGGCGATCTCGCCCTGGATGAGAGCGAAGATAAGTCAGAGCTGGTCATAAAGTTCCAACTGCCCGGTAAAGAAGGGCAGACTGACTCTGTGAGATATGTCATACTACGACTGTTCATGAACGGTGAAGACAGCCGGAAAGACAAGCCGGAATTTGCCCCGGATTGAGGGATTTTATAACGCATGGATTTTCATGCAGATTTACAATATATATTGTACGAGGATAATCGCTATCGCTGCCAAAGCTACGGCTCCGGTGGCGATTATTTTTGATCTTAAAGTGTCTACGTCTATATATTTGCCATTACATTTAACAGCATCGATAATCTTATATTCTTTACTGAACTCATTCGTATTTTCCATAATTTCCCCTCCCCTGGTATACGTGATAAGAGTTAACGTACACACAATTTTGCATTTCAGAAAATGATAATATCAAAATATGTACAAAATAAGTCGGGGTTATAAAAGATTTATAAAAAATTATAAATAGTCTATGTGATAGTGACGGGACCGCGTAATATGTATTATTATAAGATGGAGTGAGTTTTTAATTCATAATTATGGAGGGGAAAATGCATAAAGTACAGTCAGAACACGTAAAGATTGCGAATCTGGAATCAGCACTGGAAGGCGCTTATGGGGCAGTGGATTCCTACATTGCAGAGGCAGGTATCAAAGACAAGAACGCTCTTCGCCTGCGTCTTCTCTCAGAAGAGGTATTAAGGCTTGCTAAATCCATCATAGGATACGGCATTATGGAATTCTGGTTAGAAGGAGATGCCAGAGTTTCAAGGATTTACCTCAAGGCTGAGAATCATCTTGACAGAGACAAGCAAAAGGAGCTGCTCTCTGTATCTTCAACTGGTGAGAATATTAGTGAAAGAGGCTTCTTTGGCAAGCTTTTATCTAATTTTATGATCGAATCACCCAAGAATTCAACCTGGTCATTAAAAGAATATGAGGATGATCTCAGGAAAAAGAAGGAAACCGACACGTTTTCTCAGGAAGCCTGGGATGATCTTGAGAGATCCATCGTAGCTAATCTTGCTGATGATATTGAAGTCGGTATCGACAAGAATACGATTCAGATGGTTGTTACCAAGGACTTTTCCGAGGTCCTTAAAACTATAGGATCAAAGCCTGCTGAAATTGTCAGCGGAATTACTATTATCGAGAGCAGCAAGCTCGATGAAGAAAGAGTATATAACAGAGGTGATGAGCTTATCAGCGAGCTTGAGATTTCACCTAAGGATGCAACCAGACTTAAACTCATTTATGAGGAGACAGTCGGCATGCTTAAAGCAATGACAACCGACTATAAAGCTGAAATCTGGTTCGAGAGATATAAAAAGGAGTGCTGCCTTAAGCTTACAGCCAAGACCGACATGAGTGCACCTGCAAAAAAGGAGCTTATCGATATTTCTTCTGATAAGAAGAACAGCTCTGTTAAGGGCGTTATGGGCAAAATCGGTGATGTCATTGAAAACGGTGTATTACACTATTCTGAGGTTATGAAGCTTAATCAGGAATATGGTGGAACGCCTGTAAACTATGGAACAATGGGTATCTATGGTGCAATGGATGGAATGGATCCCGCAGTTATGTGGTCATTGTCCGATTACAGAGATGCTCTTCCCGAAGTGGATGCCGAGAAAGAGGCGATCAGACAGGCTACAGATGAGCTTGAGAAATCTATCGTCGGAAGCCTGGCAGAAGACGTTCTTGTGGGAGTAAAGGGCAACAGAGTAGATATGACCATCGTTTATGAGCTTAGAGGTTGATTTAGACGCATACAGGAAAATAGACATAAAAACAGACATAATTTCATTCCGGGAGGAGAGAAAATGAAGATCAACAAGACAGAAAATGGAAGCGAGTTACTTATAGCAGTGGTTGGAAGACTGGATACTACCACATCACCGCAGCTTGATGAAGAGCTTAAGTCACTGAATGGTATAGAAAAACTTGTTTTTGATTTTAAAGAGCTTGAATATATCTCATCAGCCGGTTTAAGAGTTCTGCTTTCCGCACAGAAGGTTATGAATAAGCAGGGTAGCATGGTTATCAAAAATGTTAACGAGACCATAAATGAGATTTTTGAAGTAACAGGATTTGTAGATATTCTTACAATTGAGTAAGATCAGGTAGCGGGCAGAAATGTCCAATATTTATGAAAATGGAATATATTATATGAAACGAGCTCCCAAGGTGACAAAACGCCAAGGGAGCTTTATTATTCAATAGGAAATTCCTTCAGATTTCCTATTGAATAATAAGCGCTCCGCTAAGGATGCGACTGGTGCGCAGATGAATTTTGCAAGCTAAAGCTTGCGCGCACCAGCGCGCAAAGAGTCGCGAGCGACTCTTTGTTCTTTAGGATTTACAAGCCGCGGTATTTGCGGGACAGGTACAGAGACAGTAGGAAAAGGCCTATGGTCTCAGTGGCGTGATAGATGAGTGATGTCCAAACGATGCCCACAGAGCGCCCCATAAGGCTCACCGTCTGCATCTGAAAAACTCCGAAGGCCAGCATAAACAAAACCAGAATAACCAAAGATGCAATCCTTAAATAAGGATCACTTAAGAAAATACCGGTCATAACGACACCCAGCAAAATGGCGCAGAGCATTTCTATATATTTAAAGCCGTGAGTCATATTGTAAAGCATTACAAAGGTACCGTCTGAAAGACCATCGCTGCCGGATAGGGCAGTCATCAGAATACTTATGAAACGTCTGTACATGATGGAGGTAAACACATAGATTAATTCAGAGCCCACGAAAATAACAGTCCAGAGCTGAAGAAGCCTGCTCACTGAGGAACCGGACAGGGATGCAATCTTGTCGCCTATGAATTCTTTTTGAAGAAGACCCATTTCTTTTCTGTCTTCGGCAGGAATAAGGCTGATGTAGTAGTCGAGTTTTTTCCAGGCAAAAAAGAATACAAGGGTAGCAAGAATTATCTGGGCAGCGGAAATGAAAAGCTGTGATCTCCAAAGGACGGTATCCAGCATATCAGGGCTTAAAGAGCTCTGTTTTTGCAGGATAAAGCGAAGTCCTGCTTCGCACAGAGCGGCTAAGACTTTTATAATAGCAACCATCATTATGGAGTTGGATAAAATATGTTTCTTGGCATTTGTGTACATATTCTCACCGGATGTTGTATTATAAGAAATAGTATTCTTTTTTTATCTTATCATATTTTGACTAAATAATCGTTAAGATAAGAGAGAATAGAGAGTTTTTTGGGACGGGGAGAAACTATCTTTAATGAGTAATAATCAGGCTAAATCAGGCAAAAGAAGAACTATATCAGAGAAAACCAAGTTTTCCATTTTGAAAACATCTGTAATCGTCGGAATCATATCGCTACTTGTTTCGCTGTCTTTTTATGCCGTGTCGCTGACAAAACAGTATATCAGGGTTGCGGACGGAACAGCTAAACAGACCAGAATGTCCATTATACATACCACGGATGTGGTAGGCTATTCTAAGCAGGTTATGGATATCTATCATAGTCTTACTGAAGATCAGAAGATGCTGGTGGGTACCCGGGCCTACAGAGATTTTTTTGCGGATGTAGATATGGGTAAGGGAAGTACCTATTATTCTTTGACGGATATGCTTGGCGATATTGGCAGTTATCATGACATATATGATGTTTATGTGGCTATGTACGATAGCGAAAGCAGCAGGATTATTTACCTGGTTGATGCAGATGAAGTCCCGGAGGATCGCCTTTTACCGGGAGATTGGGAGCCGGTAAACCATAAGGGAATGATGAGATTCCTTGGAACTGATGGCGATGAGGTACTTACTGATTTTGAGTTTACCGAAAAATATGGTTTATTATGCTCTGTTGCGGTACCGATTGAGGATGCTGATGGCAATATATGTTCATTCGTTCTGGTAGATATTTCAATAAAAGAAATTGTTACCGGAATGGCGGAGTTTTCAATAAGGCTCATCCTTGTGGTGATAGTGGTTACCATTTTGCTGGCATGGATTCAGACCAAACGTATCAAGGTAAAACTGGTTGAACCTATCAAACAGATTGAGAAGGCATCCAGGAACTATGTAAAAAGCAGGCATGAAGGCAATACAAATAGGGAGCTTTTTTCAGCACTGGATATCCATACAGGTGATGAAATTGAGGATCTTAGTAAGACCATGATCCAGATGGAGAAGGAGCTTGACGAATACGAGGAGAACCTTACCAAGATCACGGCTGAAAAAGAGCGAATAGGTACGGAGCTTGCCTTGGCCACCAAGATTCAGGCTTCAATGCTGCCCAACACCTTTCCGCCTTTCCCGGATCGGCATGAGATGGATATTTTTGCCATAATGGATCCTGCAAGAGAGGTGGGCGGTGATTTTTACGATTATTTCTTTATTGATGACGATCATCTGTGTATACTGATAGCTGATGTTGCGGGCAAGGGCATTCCTGCTGCTCTTTTCATGATGGTATCCAAGATTATCATGCAGAGCTGTGCAATGCTTGGAAGATCTGCTGCAGAGATCATGGAAAAAACCAACGAGGCCCTGTGTTCCAATAATAAGCTTGGAATGTTTGTGACTTCCTGGCTTGGAATACTTGAGGTTTCTACAGGCAAAATGACCTGCGCAAACGCCGGTCATGAATATCCGGCAATCATGAGAGCAGGCGGCAAATTCGAGCTTTTCAAGGATAAGCACGGTTTTGTTATAGGCGGCATGGATGGCTCTAAGTACAAGGAGTATGAGCTTACGGTTTCGCCGGGAGATAAGATTTTCCTGTATACAGACGGAGTTCCGGAGGCAACAAACTCTGAAAATGAGATGTACGGAACAAAGCGTATGGTTGAAGCACTCAATATAGAGCCTGAAGCAACACCCTTTAAGATCCTTCAGAATGTTCGAGCCGACGTAGACAAGTTCGTGGGCGGAGCAGAGCAGTTTGATGATCTGACCATGCTATGCGTGGAATATCGCGGAAAATAGCATAAAAATATATTTTTGTAGGAGATAAGATGAATTTAAAGTCATTACCGATCGGACAGTCGGCAGTTATAAAAAGCGTGGGAGGAAGCGGCGCACTGAGGCAGCACTTCCTGGATATGGGTGTGATTCCCGGTGCAGAGGTCACAGTTATTAAGTTTGCACCTATGGGAGATCCCATGGAGCTTCAGATTCACGGTTATGAGCTTACCCTGCGTCTTGCTGATGCTGAAAAGATTGAGATAGAGATTATTTCAGAGAGAACCAATAAACACGAGAGAATAACCAAAATTGAGAATTCCGAGCACCCGGGACTTGGTGAAGATGGCAGATACCATGCACCCGGTGAAGGAGAAAAGCTTCCCGAGGGAACTGTTTTGACTTTTGCCCTAGTGGGTAATCAGAACTGCGGAAAAACCACACTTTTTAATCAGCTGACAGGATCAAACCAACATGTGGGTAATTTTCCCGGTGTTACAGTGGACAGAAAGGATGGACCGATAAAAGACCACCCTAATACTATGGTGACTGATCTTCCCGGAATTTATTCCATGTCTCCCTACAGCAGCGAGGAGATTGTATCAAGGAATTTTGTACTATCAGAGCATCCAAAGGCGATTATCAATATCGTTGATGCCATGAACATAGAGAGAAACCTGTATCTGACCATGCAGCTTCTGGAGATGAATATTCCCATGGTTGTTGCGCTTAACATGATGGATGAGGTCAAGGGCAATAACGGCTCCATCGATATTAACAAGATGGAAGAGCTTCTTGGAGTGCCGGTTGTACCCATTTCCGCAGCCAAAAACGAAGGTGTTGCCGAGCTTATAAGGCACGCCGTTCATATCGCAGAGTATCAGGAAAGACCTGTTAAGCAGGATTTTTGCCAGAAAACAGACCACGGCGGAGCAATTCACCGTGCCATTCATACTGTTGAAAATATAATCGAAGACCACGCCGAGAGAGCGGGACTTCCCATCAGATTTGCCACAACCAAGGCAATAGAAGGGGATTCTCTTATTTATAAACAGCTTGCTCTTGATGAAAATGAGCTTGAGATGATAGAGCACACCATCGTTCAGATGGAAAAAGAAGGTGGAATGGACAGAAGCGCAGCTATTGCGGATATGCGCTACGATTTTATCGAGCGTGTCTGTGAGCAGACTGTGGTTAAGCCCGGTGAGAGTAAGGAAAGAATCCGTTCCGAGAAAATAGATATGATTTGTACCGGAAAATGGACGGCTATTCCCTGCTTTGTCATTATCATGACTCTGGTATTCTATCTGACCTTCAATGTAGTAGGTCCATTTTTGCAGGATTTAATCGCTATGGGCGTTGAAGCATTGCAGGATAAGGTTGATGCCTGGATGACCTTGGCAGGCGTAAATGAGGCCATAAAGTCACTTGTAACAAAGGGTATTTTTGAAGGTGTGGGAAGCGTGCTGAGCTTCCTTCCTATAGTAGTTACGCTGTTCTTTTTCCTGTCGCTTATGGAAGATAGCGGATATATCGCAAGAGTTGCGTTTTTCATGGATAAGCTATTAAGACGTATCGGTCTGTCCGGCAGAAGTATCGTACCTTTGCTGATCGGCTTTGGATGTACAGTGCCGGCTGTTATGGCCACAAGGACACTTCCTTCAAGGCGAGATAGAAGGATGACCATACTGCTGACACCTTTTATGAGCTGTACCGCAAAGCTGCCTATTTATGCATTTTTTGTAAGTGCATTTTTCCCGGGAAGGGGAGGTTTTATCATCACCGGTCTCTATTTCCTTGGAATATTGGTGGGTATTCTTGTTGCGCTCATATATAAAAATACGCTGTTTAAGGGCGAAGCGGTTCCCTTTGTTATGGAGCTGCCCAACTATCGTATGCCGGGAGCAAGAAATGTACTTCAGCTCCTGTGGGAAAAGGCCAAGGACTTTATAACCAGAGCCTTCAGTATCATTTTCCTTGCAACAATTGCAGTGTGGTTCCTGCAGAGCTTTGATCTGCACCTTAACTACATAACTGATTCATCAAGCAGTATTATGGCAAAAATAGCAGGTGTTCTTGTTCCGATCTTTGTGCCCCTTGGGCTGGGAGACTGGAGAGTAGTAACCTCTCTTATCAGCGGCTTTATCGCCAAGGAGAGCGTTATCACCACTATGGGAGTCCTCTTCGAGGACGGCGTGGAAGCTGCCCTCAGCACCACCGCAGCCGCTACTTTGTTGGTATTCTCCCTTCTCTACACACCCTGCGTTGCAGCCATTGCATCCATCCGCAGAGAACTGGGCTCCAAGTACTCCATCAGCGTCGTAGTATGGCAGTGCATCATAGCCTGGATCGCCGCCTTCATCGTGAAGCTGGTTGCATGATGTAAATTCGGAAACTCCCATGCCGGTATGAATATAAGAAGCCTGGGCCCCAGCGGATTATTCCGAAAAGCTCCGGCTGTGGTACAAATGGTCAGACAGGCTTTTTCATTCCGTGACTCAAAGCATTCCCAAATCCTGCGCCGGATATAAACATGTGTGATTTTTGCAAAACTCGTACATTTCCGAAAGATAGCAAAAAGCCCCATGTAGTCATTTCAAGTCTCTATAGCTGAATAATCTCGCGAAGATAACGAGACTTGAAATGACTGCAAGGGGCTGTGCTATCTTTCGGAAATGTCCTCAAACATGTTGCAAAATCACACATATATCCGGCGCAGGATTTGGGAATTTCGTCAGAGGAATGAAAAAGCCTATCCGACCATTCTATCCACAGTCGGAGCTTTTCGTGCTACACATCCGCTGGGGCCCAGGCTTCTACATCATACCGGCATGGGAGTTTCTAATTTAAATATGATATAGTAGCCTCTTGGAGTAGGTATTTCGGTATGCGCTTGGTGTTAATCCTGTAACGCGCTTGAAGGTACGGGAGAAGTTGTGCATGTCGGAAAAGCCCACTTCTGAGGCTATTTCTGTAATGGTTCTGTCACTGTCAGTCAGGTAAAAGCTGGCAGTTTCTATTTTTGTAGATGTTATAAATTGTTTGAGGGAGATGCCTCTTACCTCACTGAAAAGGTGCGAAAGGTACTTTGGGCTGTAGCCAAAGGCGTCTGCAATATCTGTGGTCTTTAAGTTCTTGGAGATATTTCGTCTAATATAGTCTGTGATATCTGAATAGATTTGTTTGTTGCCGATGGAGTCAGTATCCGTGGGAAGTTCTATGGATAGCTGTCCGTAAAGTTCTGTAATAAGGGCGGTTATCTCGGCATTTAGTGAGATATCGGGGTAATTGTTCCTCTCCATATCCTGAAGCTGTTTCATTTTCACTATCATCCTTTGGGGACTGGGAACAGCAGCGGTCTGAGGAATCATGAAGCAGCCTGCTCTTTCATAGGTGATCTGCTCACCTGGGCGGATTCTTGCTGGAATATGCCCCAAATCAACAGTGAAATGCAACCAATAAAAGGAACAATAGGCTTTTTTTAGTCCCTTGCGCACGGAATCACTGGGCGGAAGGATCAGATATTCTCCGGTCATAACCGTGAAATCTTCATCCATATATCTAAGGTACAGAGTTCCTTCTGTGACCACTATCAGCTCATAATCAAATTCAAGAGGCAATACCTCGTGTTTCCAGTTGTCAGAGAGAGCCTGAAATTTCCCTGATCTTAGATAACGAAAAAGTTGTTCCTTGGGGAAAACCATTAGTTTATTTTCCGGTTTAAATGATTTTTTATTGGACATATTGACACCTTATATAGAAAAATGACACAAATATAGCAAAAATAACACCAAATAATACAATAAGTATCATTATAAGCGGTATATGAGCCAATTTTCAATACAATCCAAAATGACACATTTTCTATCCTTGTACCATTCTAATCGAATTCCCAAAATGATAATCTAAAACAAAATAAAATATCCCATTTTACATTTGTGTTGTTGTAAAAACGAATACTTGGAGACAGGTATATAAGATAGAAATATACATAGAAATTATATATCTTTTTGTAAGCGACTGAGCGAGACAGGTATATAAGGATAGAAATATGATGCACTTTTATATACTTTTTTCTGTGCTTTATAAGTACCAGGGGTGAGTGTTACAGGAAATGCTTATCGAAAAAGTATATAAGTCAAATTATCATTTTCAATTTATATACCGAGCGGAGAAGTTACGGGAGAAATAGGTATATAAATTTGACGTAAGAGCTTTTCTTATATATGTTGTGCAAAATGGCGCGTTATAAATATTTTAGGAACACTTTTGTAAAAAGAGAGAATAAAATAAAATAAATCAGAATTATAGGAGATTTTTTATGGAAAAAATGTACTACGCATCAAAACTTGCAGACGTTAGTGTGAACGACAAATATTTGGATGAAGCATTTCATCTTGAAGTAAAGAATCTGCTTTTGCTGGATCCGGACAGGCTTCTTGCGGGATTTCGCGAGACAGCAGGACTTATTAAGGGATTGGATGATGATGGCTGTATAGCACTTATGAAAGGAAAAAAGCGCTACGGCGGAATGTGGGAGGATGGACTTATCGGAGGACATACTCTTGGACATTATGTTACGGCTTTGGCTCAGGCTGTGGTTAATCCCGTGCTTTCTGATTCAGAGAAAAAGGATGTATCAGACAGACTCACATATATTTTGGTGGCTCTTAAGCAGTGTCAGGAGCTTGTAAAAGGCACAGAGGGCGAAGGCTTTTTGTTTGGCGCATCATTCCCATCAAAGGAATTCAGAGACAATCCCTTCTTGCAGTTTGACAACGTAGAGCATGGACTTCAGGAGCTTTTCACACAGGCATGGGTGCCGTGGTATACAATGCACAAGATTTTAACCGGCTTAAATGCATCCTTTAAGATTGCAGGGGATCCTCTTGCGCTGGAGATTGCAAACGACCTTGGAATCTGGATTTCAAAGAGGACAGAGAGCTGGTCAGAAGAGGTAAACAGGACCGTGCTAGGCATAGAGTATGGCGGAATGAATGACTGTCTCTATGAGCTTTATCAGATAAACCGCGATCTGAAGGAGAGCGGAAGTGAGTTGTTCCATCCTGAATTTGAAAGATTTGCGAGGGCTGCTCATCGCTTTGATGATACAGAGCTTTTTGAGAAGGTTTTGTCAGGGAAAGAGAACATTTTTAATAACGTTCATGCCAATACCACAATCCCTAAGTTTATCGGAGCACTTGCAAGATATGAGTCCTTCCATGAGGAGACCAGATATCTTGATTATGCCGAAGCCTTTTTTGACATTGTGATTGGCAAACATACCTATGTGACAGGCGGAAACAGTGAAAATGAGCATTTTGGTGAGGACAATGTCCTTGATGCAGAGAGAACCAATGTAAATAACGAGACATGCAATACCCACAATATGCTTAAGTTCGCAAGACGCCTCTATGAGCAGACAGGTAAAAAGAAATATCTTGATTATGCAGACAGAACCTTTGTAAATGCCATAATGCCTTCTCAGAATCATGAGACCGGCTTTACCACTTATTTTCAGGCAATGGCTACGGGTTATCAGAAGGTATTCAATAACCTGGACGGTAATTTCTGGTGCTGCACAGGAACCGGCTATGAGAATTTTACAAAGCTCCAGGACGGCGTATTTTTCGAGGATAAGGAAAAACTCGTTATTGCTCTTTATATGGCAGCTGAGCTTAAAACTGAGTGTTATTTGGTAGCTATGGACTGCGATTTTGTATCTTCCGATGAGGTAAAAATCATTGTAACTCCTGCAGAAGGCAAGAGCTTTACTAAGGATCTGTATCTTGTTATTCCCACATGGCTTAAGGGAGAGATGACCGTTACATTAAAAGGCAGTAAGTATGAGGCAAAAGAAAAGGACGGATTCATTATTGTTCCCGAGGATGAGCTTTCAGGCGGCTGTGAGATAGTACTTAAATTACCTATGGAAATTACCTGTCACAACCTGCAGGATGGCAAGGATACCTACGCATTTATGTACGGACCTTACGTGCTTTCTGCTAGACTTGGCACAGCAAAAATGCTGACTAAATCCCATGGAGTTGCAGTGAGTGTTGCCTGTGAGAAGGCGGTAGATTCTGATGAGATTGTCATAGAGAGCGAAAAGAGTGTGGATGATTTTATCACCAATATCAGTGATCATCTTGTTAAACGTGATGGCGAGATGGAGTTTGACCTGACAGGAACAAATAGGAATCTTGTTTTCACAACTCACTATAATCAGTACAAGGAAAGCTATGGAATTTATTGGAAATTCAGGGTTTAAAACGGAAAAATTATTGAAAAATCTCCCATTTATATAACGAAGAATGGCTTAAAATAGGCAAAAACCAGCCGTGTTAGACATTTGTTGGACAATGGAAATTATAATTCAAAATGTAAATTTAAAATTTCTTTTGTGAGGGAGAGAAAATCAATGAAAAAGATCACATTTAAAAACGGTATTATAGTTACTCTGGCAACAATGATGGCAATGGCTGCAATGGCAGGATGCGGTAATAGTACAGCTGCTGATGCTACTGAGGAAGATCAGATCGTAGAAGAAACAGTAGCAGATGAAGAGGTTCCTCTTGCTTCCGGAGAAGAGGCTGTTACAGACATTCCTGCAGCACCTTATTTTTCTAAGGGCGTATATGTGAACTACTCTAAGGATGCTGAGAATCCGCCTAAGACCTATTTCTATGTTTTCAGTGATGATTCATATGGTTACACAGCAGACGGTGAGAACGACGACATGGGCGTTCCCTTTGATATTACACAGACTGACGGACAGGTAGAGTTTTCCTTCGGCGGCGCAGAGGAATCCAAGGATGTTCTCGTAATCACAGGTGTTGAGAACGGAATGATCTATGGCTGCTTCGAGGATGTTCCTGAGCGTGAGCTGGTATTCGAGCCTGTTGCAGATGCTGATCCCGAGAATTTCAGTGCTGTTAATTATCTGAGTTCTATGACCGGTGGAGATAATGTATACAGAGATGCAAACGGATGGAGCGTACATTACAATCCTTCATGCATCACAGTTAACCAGGGTGGCCCTGTAACAACATTCGTTTACACAGGTGACTGCGCAGGAACATGCATGATTACTGCTACATACGACGTTGATAAGGATGCAAAGACAGCTGCAGAGGATCTAGCTGCTTCCTATGGCGATCAGGCAATGGTTTCAGATTGCGTATTCCCCGGAACAGAGGATGTTGAAGGCTTCTATGTAGATGCTGTTCCCGGACAGACAGGCCCCGGCCTCTATGCTTCTGCTTTTGTAAGAGAGTATATGGGTGGATACCTTATATTCGAGTTTACACAGCATGTAGCAGGAGATGATGAGATGGATATGGCTGTATCTGACAATCTCTCAGCAATCATTGATTCACTTTCATTTGAATAATATTTATAAATACCAAATGCTGATGTGATAAATCCCCTAAGTAGATATGAAAATCTGCTTAGGGGATTTTTATGTCATAAATATTTTCCAGGCTGCATAATGTTTGCCCTTACTTTGCTACTTTACTATAATATTCATGAGGAAAAAACAGTGAAACAAAGAGCTTATGTGGCAATAGATTTAAAGTCCTTCTATGCATCTGTCGAGTGCATGGATATAAGCCGGGATCCGCTGACCACGAACCTTGTGGTTGCAGACAAAAGCAGGACCGAAAAGACAATATGCCTTGCTGTATCGCCGTCCCTGAAAAAATGGGGAATACCGGGGAGAGCAAGGCTTTTTGAGGTGGAACAAAAGCTAAAAGAAGTAAACAGAGATAGACTTAGAAAGGCACCGGGCGGTGTTTTTACAGGTGAATCCTATGATGACGAGGAGCTTTCCAAAAATCCATCACTCAAAATCGGATACATTGCAGCGACACCCAGAATGGCCAGATACATGGAGCTCAGCACCAGAATTTACAAGTGCTACCTTAAATATATCGCACCTGAGGATATCCACGTTTACTCCATCGACGAGGTTTTCATGGATGTGACGAACTACCTTGGAATCTACAACATGACCCCCAGGGAGCTGGCATCAACCATGATAGAGGAGATTAGGAAAAACACGGGAATTACAGCTACTGCAGGCATCGGAACCAACCTTTATCTGTGCAAGGTAGCCATGGATATAGTAGCCAAGCATGTAGAAGCAGATGAAAAGGGCGTACGTATAGCAGAGCTGGATGAGATGAGCTACAGAGAAAAGCTATGGGAACACAAACCCCTTACGGATTTTTGGCGTGTCGGGAGAGGATATGTGAAAAAACTCTCAGCCCTTGGTCTTGAGACCATGGGAGATATAGCAAGATGCAGTATCGGTGGCGCCAGGGATTTTTATAATGAAGAGCTATTATACAAGACCTTTGGGATAAATGCAGAGCTTTTGATAGATCATGCCTGGGGATATGAGCCCTGCACCATGGAGATGATAAAGGCCTACAAGCCTGAAAACAACAGCCTTAGCCAGGGACAGGTCCTTCATTGCCCTTACACCTATGACAAAGCAAGGATAATTGTCAGAGAGATGGCTGATGCACTGGCTTTGCAGCTTCTTGGTGAACATAAGGTAACGGATCAGGTGGTGCTTTCAATTGGCTATGACAGGGAGAGTCTTGATAATCCTGAAATTGCCCGTAAATTCAAAGGTAATATCAAAAAGGATTACTATGGAAGAGCAGTCCCGGAGCATGCCCACGGAAGCCGGAGTCTTGAAGAATTTACCTGCCTTGGCAGTCATATCATAGATGCGGCACTTTCGATTTTTGATGAAAAAGTAGACCCGGATCTGCTTATCCGGCGCGTGAATATAGTAGCTGCCCACGTGATTGATGAAGCGGATGCAGTAAAGATAGAAAGCGAAGCATTTGAACAGCTTTCGTTATTTGAAGATATAAACCAAAAGGAAGAGAAAAAGCAGCAGGAAAAGGTTCTGAATGAGAAGGAAAGAGCCCTTCAGGAGGCTGCTCTTGAGATAAAAAAGCGATTTGGAAATAACGCTATAGTAAAGGGAACCTCAATGCAGGAAGGGGCAACAGGACTTGACAGAGGAAGGCAGATAGGAGGTCATAAGGCCTGAGTACTGCTAATCTTGGAATTTAAGGCCCGGTTGTAATATAGCGAAGCGGCAACAAAGACAGGATAGGGAAATGGGAAAATACGACGACATAATAAATATGGAAAGACCAATATCGAGAAATCACAGACCCATGGCTCTTGAAAACAGGGCTGCACAGTTCATGCCCTTTGCCGCCCTTACGGGCTATGATGATGCAGTGGAAGAGACCGGGCGCCTTACTACAGAAAAAATCGATCTGACTGAGGAGCGAATACGGGAGCTTGATGAGAAGATTTCAGAAGTTGCCGCACATATCAAAGATGGTCCTGTGAAAATGCTTGTCACATATTTTGTTCCGGATCTCTATAAATCCGGAGGAGAATATGTGACAAAGGAAGTTACCATAAGGAAGATAGATTCATACAAAAAAAGTCTGGTCCTGGCAGATAAAACCGAGATTTTCATACATGATATTTACGACCTGATCACGGTATAAAGCGGGATGGATTCCTACAATAAGTAGGAGCGATAAAACTGAGAAATGCGGCTACGGACATTTGTTGGACATTGTGTGATAAAACAGTGACAGTAAGATTGATATGATGTAATCAGCATCAGATCAAGCGATGTGACTAAAATTATTAATTGTTTCAAAAGGGGGAACAACAAATGGCTGGAAAAGATAAAATTTATACAAATGATAATACTCCTTCAGGAGATAATATTATTGAAAGCTCCGAGAATCAGGAGAAGGAAATAATAGATAATCCTTATTTAAATGACGATCAGAATGATCCTGAACATAATCCTGATGAGAATCAAAATAATAATGTGTTCGGCGATATGTTTAATATCAGAGAGCCCGAGCTTGGAGAAGTATACATCGATGAAGATGTAGAAGAGGTCCTGGAGAAATACAGGGAAGAGCAAAGACAGCGCGAAGAGGAAATTCGCAGAGCAAAGGAAGCTGAGGAAAAAGCTAAGTATGATCTTGAGCATCTCCGTTTTGTAAACAAAAAACCTGAGCTCTATGATATCGAAGATGAGGCAAAGGAAAACCAGGTCAAAGATCAGAATGATAATGATTTTAGTATCTTTTCAAATTATGAGAAGCAGAATGAAGATGAAGAGAAATATGTAAACACACCTACCGGCAATGAAAACTCTGAAGCGAAGAAGCCTGACGACATAGGCGAGAATCCTTTTGCTAAAGCCAAAAAGGATAATGTAAAGAAGGTAAGTGCAAATGACCTTCAGAAAGAAGTGATGGCTCAGCAAAAGCAGGTTTCCGGCATAGAAAAACCATTAAACAAACAGATGGTCGACGATCCCGACATCATTCCTGTAATGGACACTCCTATGCCAATGACTTCTAAATATAAAGGTGATGTCATCGTTAAAGGAAACCATAATGGCATTATAAATGACATTATCAACGCCGGAAGCAAAGAAAGCAGAATTATTGATAATGAATCTGTAATTATCAAGGAAGATAAAGCTGTTAAAAGCATTAACCTGATCAACATTGAAGAATCCGTTAATGGAGGAAATAAACGTCAGAATAAGTCGAAGGGATTGCATTACCAGCCTATCTTAGGTAGTGAGACTCCCGGCTGTCTGAAAAAGACATATCCTGTAAATGGGGATACCGTTTCTTATTTGCAGGCCATGGTTGCTACTGCTAACATGAGCCGTGGATTTTTCCGCGATTCAAGGCAGTACAACGAGTTTGTACACGCTATGGTCATTTGCCATGATTTAGCATGGGATATTAACAAGCATTCAAAGAAAAGAAATTATGACCCGGCAAAGCTGGCTCGTGAACAGAAACAGTACGACGAAGCAGTTGAGCACTTAAAAGAGACAGCCAGAGCTTACAAGGCGTACAAGTATTCAAGTAAGGAAAAAGAACTTGATCCTGCTAAGAAGACGCTTAACAGTGATGACAGGAAAAAGCTTAAGCTTATGGATGATGTTTTAGGGAACAGAAATCGATATTTTAGAGGAAAAGATCCTCTCAATACCATTTCTCTGTAAAAAATGATTTTTTTAATCATATAACCTAAAGTAAATAACAAATTATCCGATAATATTATCAGAAAGATAAAAATACAGGGAACGCGACAAGACTCCGGTTTCTGTATTAGCACTTCCCGAGAGGGCCCGAGCTCTCAGAGGTTGAACCAAACGAAACATACTAAAGAGTAGTAAACCAATAACGGAAGTAACGAGATAAAACTCCTTTTTTAATTCCTCCCATATAATAGTGTTAAAAACAGTCCGGTTCGCCATTTCCGGACTGTTTTTATTTAATGGACCATGGGGACGGGGTCCATATTGCGCTAAATAACGTAACCGTATTAAAATAGGAAATGTGTTTTACACACTAATATGGTAGAAATGGAATTTTAATAATGGTTTTCAGCTCAACAGTATTTTTGTTCTGCTTTCTTCCGGTGACCATCATCGGATATTTCATAATAAATAATCCTACATACAGAAACACCTGGCTGCTTCTAATGAGTCTGGTGTTTTTTGGCTGGTCTCAGCCCGGGTACTTGTGGATCATCATTGTCAGTATCATCGTCAATTACTTATCGGCCTATATAATCGCTTATTCTAAAGAAAAAAAGAACAGACATATTCCCACGGGATTTATCCTGTTTGTGGCAGTTACGGTAAATCTGCTCCTTCTTTTTTACTTCAAATATCTGGATTTCATGATACAGACCGTAAACGACCTGGCTCATTTGAATTTAGAGCTTAAAAACATCGTGCTTCCCATAGGTATTTCATTCTTTACCTTCCAGGGAATGAGCTATGTTATCGATGTCTACAGAGGTGATGTGCCGGTTCAGAAGAATCCTCTTAAGGTTGCGCTCTACGTGGTGCTTTTCCCGCAGCTTATCGCCGGTCCCATCGTTCGTTACATCGATATCGCAAATGAGATCAATGACAGAAAACACACCATCGATGATTTTACCAAGGGAATCACCAGATTTGTGATAGGTCTTGGAAAAAAGGCCATCATCGCCAATACAATGGCGGAGGTTGTGGACAGTGTCTGGAACGCAGGCGTTACCAACAACACTGTTGCAATTGCATGGATTGGAAGTATAGCCTATTCACTACAGATTTTCTATGATTTCTCAGGCTACAGTGATATGGCGATAGGAATCGGAAGAATTTTTGGTTTTCATTTTATTGAGAACTTCAACAGACCCTATATTTCAAAGAGTATTACGGAGTTCTGGAGAAGGTGGCACATTTCGCTGTCCACCTGGTTCAGAGATTATGTGTATATCCCTCTTGGAGGAAACAGAAGGCATCTTTACAGGAACCTCAGTATAGTGTTCCTGCTTACAGGTCTTTGGCATGGAGCTTCCTGGCATTTTGTGCTGTGGGGTATCTGGAATGGCCTGTTCATGGTCATTGAGAGACGCTTTAGGAAAAAGCCCACTGACAAGAACAGCAATGCTGGTAATGGAGCCGTAGCAACAGGCAAATCTTCAGCCGGTTCATCCGGCCTTGCACTGAAGATTCTCGGCCACATTTATGCACTTTTTGTTATAAATCTTGGCTGGGTGCTCTTTAGGGCAGATAATTTCAGCCTTGCTCTTAAGTACATCGGAACCATGTTCGGTGTTGGAATCTCACAAACACCGGGCTTTACCATTATGTGGTATCTGAACAACTGGGTTATTTTCGTATTTATCCTTGCGGCTTTGGACATAGCAGGAGGCTTCATGGGCCTTAGAAAAGCTGTGGAGAACAGCTTAAATCCGGCACTTTGTAAAGTGGCAAAAATAGTTGTGGTTTACGGAATCCTGATTCTCTCTATCATGCGAGTTATGTCAGGAACCTATAATCCTTTCATCTATTTCCAGTTTTAAGAGAGTCGAAAGAATTCAGAGATGTAGGAGCTTACCGTTAAAAACTCCCACGGAGTAACAATATATGGAAAAAAAGATTTTTGAAAAAATATATATCGCCGGCGTTGCGCTGATTCTGCTGCTTCCGGTTCTTACGATAAACAGGGATCCGGACGCCATTTCGGAGAAGGAGAACAGGCCTCTTACCGGACTTCCAAAGATTGTAAGGGATGGCAGCATAAATAAGAATCTTCCTGTGGATATCGAGAGTTATTTAGATGACAGAATCGGCTTTCGCGATCTTCTTATTTCAGCCAATGCTCTTTTGCAATATCACGTATTCGGAAGAATGGAAGACGGCACCAGATACAGACTTGGTCCCGACGGCGAGTTTAACATCATTGAGAGCGATATGGTGGAATCCTATCAGCATGCAAACCTGTTTTCTGATGAGGAATTAGCAGAAGTAACAGCTGATTTTAAATCCATTTCCGATGGTCTTAAGAAGAGAGGCACCGAGTTTTATTACATGCAGTGCTGGGATAAGCAGTCAATTTACCCTGAGTATTTTCCTGACAGTGTGCTGCAATACGGGGATATCTCAAGAACGGACCAGGTGCTTACATCTCTTGCAGAGAACACAGATGTAAATGTGATTCCACTAAAGGATAAATTCATCAGTGAAAAGTCCAATTACGAGGTTTACAGTAAATACGGCGATCCTGTGCACTGGACTCCCAGAGGAGCGCTTATAGGCTATACAGAGACCATGAATGTCATCAATGAGGGAAGGGATGAGCCCTTTAAGGTCCTTACAGATGATGATTTCAATATAACCATGACGGATCAGGGCATGAGCTTTTATGGCGGCGTTAAGAGAAGCAATATGTCCGAGGCATTCGAGCTAAAAGAGACTCATGCAGTCATGAACGAGGATTACGACGAGGAGCATGAGGCCTTTGACGGCTACAGAACATACCATTTTACCAATGAGAATGCGGGAAATGACACAAAAGTCCTTATTATCTGTAACAGCTTTATCGTTAATTATCTTAAGGAGGATTTTGCGGAATCCTTTGGAGATACGCTGGTTATATGGAATGACATAAACAAGAAGCTTCCCAAGTGGATTGAAGACTATGATCCTGACATTGTGATATATGAGATGGTTGAGCGTTATGTATCCTATGAGCATCTCCACAAAGCAGGAAAAGCCATGAGAAAAGCATATGACAAATAATAATAAGCCCTATTGCGAAATATTAACAGCGGTAGGGCTTATTTTTGTCTAGAATTAAATATTAGATGAATAAAAGAGGAGGTACTTTTTAATGAAAGCACTTTTTATTGGTGGTACAGGCACAATCAGTATGGGAATAGTAAAAAAGCTTGCGGAGGATCCTCAGTGGGAGGTTTATTTATTAAACAGAGGAAACCGCGCAGATGAAGTCCCTGAGAGCGTTCATCAGATAACAGCTGATATAAATGATGAAAACAGCGTACTTTCAAAGCTTGAGGGTATGAAATTCGACGTGGTAAGCGACTTTATCGCTTTTGATGTAAAGGCTGCAGAGCGTGATTACAGATTATTTAAGGATAAGACAGCTCAGTATATTTTCATTAGCTCGGCATCCGCATATAACAAGCCGTCAGCAAGCTATGTGATAACTGAGGGAACAACTCTTGCCAATCCTTACTGGGAGTATTCCAGAAATAAGATAGCCTGCGAGGAATTCCTTATGGAAAAATACCGCAGCGAGGGCTTCCCTGTTACAATCGTAAGACCAAGCCATACTTATGATGAGAGAAATGTGCCCCTTGGCGTACATGGAAATAAAGGCTTTTATCAGGTAATTAAGCGTATGCAGCAGGGTAAACCCGTAATTATTCAGGGAGATGGAACATCGCTTTGGGCATTGACCTTCAACAGAGATTTTGCAGTGGGTTACACAGCTCTTATGGGTAACAGACACGCAATTGGCGAAGCATTCCAGATTACAGGTGATGAGATTTTATCCTGGAACCAGATTTATCAGACAATCGCAGATGCCCTCGGAGTAGAGCTTAAGGCCTGCCATGTTTCATCAGAATTTTTGAGCGCTGCAGGAGAGGCATACGGCTATGATTTCACAGGAAGTCTTATAGGAGATAAGGCTGTATCTGTAGTTTTTGATAACAGTAAGCTTAAAAAGCTTGCACCCACCATGACTACTACAATTCCTTTCCATAAGGGTGTTCGTATTTCACTTGATTACGTGTTGTCACATCCCGAGAAATATCAGGAGGATCCTGAATTTGATGCATTTTGTGACAACGTTATAGCTGCAATGGAGAAGGCAAAGCAGGATGTAATAGCAGCAAAATCTGTCAAATAATGGTGAAATGCGATTTTTTGATACTTAATTCATAAATTAATAATAAGTTCATAAGAAATAAATTATCAATGATTTGCTATAATTGTATGTGACACAATATTTGTTGTAACTCTGCATACGAAAGGCGGATTGCAGCTATGAATTTTCAGAATGTGGCAGACTGCATAAGCGCAATGACCTGTATAGTTTCCGTTGAAAAGCTTGAAGGTGGAGGACACGGCACTATACGTATTGTCACGGGCAATAAGGCTTATATTGACTCCATAGAACACCCTATGGATGGGGTTGCTATGCTTACGGATAAGTTTGTTCCAAACTGCGAGTACACCACATATCTGCCAAAGGACCTGAATTTTGAGGATTTCTGCTACAGATCTGCTGTTGAGAAGAAGTGTCTGCATTCCTATGTACATCCGGATCGTTTCGATGTGTGGTTTAATATGACTTTTATGCCGCTGTGGCCTGATGATGGGAATATCTGCTATTGTACGTATTCCATGGAAATCAATCAGGAAGCAGATGCTGCCAGAATGTCCAATATATCCAGCGATATCGCAGCTGCCGTACTTGAGACCTGTATCATGCTCCGTGGAACAACGAATTTTATAAAGACGATAGGCGATATTGTCGGTTTTGTAAGATCATTGTGTAAGGGTGACAGGTGCTGTCTGATTACCATGGATCATGTCGAAAAAACAGTCACTGTTCTTGGAGATGATTTTGATGAGAGCTTAGGAGTCAGAGAAGTAGAGGAAGCTTTTGGTGATAGATTCTATGAGATTGCATCCACATGGGAAGATACAATTTCAGGCAGTAACTGTCTTATAGTTAAGGATCAGCAGGAAATGGAGGTTGTTAAAGAACGCAATCCGGGTTGGTATGAGTCCCTGGTGGCAGCGGGAGTAAAGACCATTGTTCTTTTCCCTCTGAAATACAGACTTGAGCTTCTTGGTTATATGTGGGTGATCAATTTTGAATCTTCTGAGGCACCGCGTCTTAAAGAAGCCCTTGAGGCTGCTTCATTTATTCTGAGTTCTGAGATATACAATTATCTGCTGCTGGGACGCCTTAAAACCCTTAGCTCCAAGGATATGCTTACCGGTGTACAGAACAGAAATGAGATGAATAACATGGTTGACAGTTATGTCAATGGCACTGCAGAGTATTCTGATAAGTCTGTCGGCATCATTTTTGCAGATCTTAACGGACTTAAAGCCATTAATGATAATGAAGGTCATGTAGCAGGTGATGAAATGTTGAAGGATGCAGCTGCGGTACTGGCTGAAGTCTTCGATGAGGATAATATATATCGTGCAGGAGGCGATGAATTCACCATTATAGCTCCGGGAGTTACTGAGAACGATCTGGCAGTTAAGATTGATGAGGTCAGAACCATAGCTGAAAAATATGAGGACGTTTCCTTCGCAATGGGATATGCTGTCGTGGAGAATTCAGCAGAAATAAGAACAGCGCTAAGAAAGGCTGACGAGCGGATGTACGTCGATAAGGAAGCCTATTATGAAAAGCATCCTGACAAGCGCCGGGATGCAACAAGATAACCTGAATTAAACAGCAAAATATTATGATAATCTAATTGGCACCTCAATTTTTGAGGTGCTGATTTTTGAAATGATGCTAAAAGATGGGAGGAAGTATAATCTGTGGCTAAAAATATGCATTTAAATTTGGGGAAGCCTGAAGAACTTACTGCCGTTGGCAGAGCGCTCTCTGTGCCTATAAGGGCGCAGATTTTATCTATTATAAGTAAGCAGGTTTTGAGTATAGCTGATATAGCAAGGGAACTGGGGATTCCTGCATCCAGCTGCGCATCTCATATTAAAGCGCTTCAGGAGGCAGATCTGGTGCGTGTAGAGCAGATTCCCGGTACAAGAGGCAGCATCAAGGTATGCTCCAGAAATGTAGACAGAATCGATATCAGACTTGTGGAACCTGAAAAGGACGTTGATGATGTTTTGAAAATTGAGATGCCCGTTGGAGCATATACTAATGTAAGCGTTGCAGAACCATGCGGACTGGCCGATGAAAACGGCATAATCAGTATGGATGACAGGGAAGAGAATTTTTATCTTCCGGAACACATAAATGCACAGATTCTTTGGTCAGGACAGGGATATATTGAGTATTCCTTCCCCAATCAGATTTTCTCATTGCCGTTTAAGGCGGATGTACACAGAATATATATTTCTGCAGAGATGTGTTCTGAGGCGCCGGGCTTTAATCCGGAATGGAAATCTGACATAACGCTCTGGATAAACGATAAGGAGTGTGCTACCTGGCTATGCGGAGGGGATTACGGTGAGAGAAAAGGCCTTAACAATCCTGATTACTGGCCTAATGGAAGAACTCAGTACGGAGAGCTTGTAACCTTTGAGGTCACCAGGGAAGGAACTTATGTTAATAACAAGAAATGCGGTCAGGTGACAGTGGAAGACTTAAGACTTATGGATTCCCACAAGATCAAGGTCAGATTTGGAAACAAAGAAGATGCCAAACATATGGGAGGATTCAACATCTTTGGCAGGAAATTCGGAGATTACGCCCAGGGAATAGTAATGGGAATCGGTTATCAGTACGCCGGTTCCGGGAAAAACGGAGTTTAATGCTCCGTTTTTTTGTTGTCCTCTTTCCATAGGTCGTTAATTGAACAAAAAAAATATTCAAACACCTAAAATCCCTCAAAAACCACTCCTTTTAACAATAATCATGTTGAATGGTTGATATTAAGGGGACAATAATAATATTGAGATAATTTTGTGGAGAGAGGAATAACTTTATGGGAACAAAAAGCTACATTAAGGATTATCCGAGACCGCAGATGGTCCGCGATGATTTCGAACTTTTGAACGGAAGCTGGGATTTTGCTTTCGATGATGAAAACAGAGGAGAAGAGAAGGGCTGGAATGCGGGTTTTGACTCGGATCTTGTGATTCAGGTGCCCTTTACCTATGAGACAAAACTCAGCGGAATCTGTGATGAGACAAGGCACGATCATGTCTGGTACCAGAGAAAGATCACTTTAGAAAAAGCAGAGGATAAGCAGTACATCCTGCATCTTGAGGGAAGTGATTACCTGACTAAAGTTTGGGTAAACGGAAGTTTAATTGGCAGTCATGAAGGTGCTTATGAGAGAGCAAGCTACGACATGACAAATGCGCTTAAAACAGGCGTAAACCGAATTGTTATAGGAGTATCGGACTCTTTCTCAATATCGCAGCCAAGGGGAAAACAGCGTTGGATAAACAACAATTTCGGCTGCTGGTATGTTCAGACTACAGGTATTTGGAAGACTGTATGGATGGAGGCTGTGCCCAAGGTACACTTCGATGAGTTGAAGATAACACCTGATATCGATGAAGGCGCTGTGGAAATTACAGCAGCAATAAAGGGAATTGTGGGCTGTGCCGATGCCGGAATCTGCGGCGCACCTGCAGATAAGGAAGGCACGAATGATAAAGCCGACCTCAGTTTATATGGTGAGATTTCTTTTGACGGCAAGACAGTAAAAACATTCTGCGAGAATATCCATAAGAATCTGACTGAGCTAAAGGTTGATATTAGAGACTACGAACTGACAGAATGGGGCTTAAAGCTCTGGGATACCTATGATCCCAATCTTTATGATATGACTCTTGAAATCAGGCGAGGCGATGAGTGTGTTGATAAAATCGGCTCATATTTTGGAATGCGCAAGGTCAGCATAGAGAACGGCGAAGTGCTCCTTAACAACAGACCGATTTATCAGAAGCTTATTCTTGATCAGGGCTATTTTGCAGATTCTCACCTTACACCTCCCAGCGAGGATGCGCTTATAGAGGATATTGACAAAATACACCAGCTTGGATTCAACGGTCTTCGTAAGCACATGAAAATTGAGGATGAGCGCTTTTTATATCACTGTGATGTAAAGGGAATGCTTGTATGGAGCGAGATGGCAGCCTGCTATGAGTTTACGGATGAGGCAGTTCGCAAATTCACTGACGAATGGGTTCAGATCGTAAAGCAGAACTATTCACATCCCTGCATCATCACCTGGACTCCATTTAATGAGTCCTGGGGAGTTCCGCAGATCGCCAGAAATGAGAAACAGAAGAAGTTTACAGAGGCTATCTACAATCTGACAAAGAGTATAGATAATACCAGACCGGTCATCGTAAACGACGGATGGGAGCACACTGTATCAGATCTTCTGACTCTTCACGATTACGAAGAGGACGGTGATGTTTTCAAGAAAAGATATGTGGATTACAAGGATGAGATACTTAATGGTACCTACTGCCATAACAGAGCGAATCTGGCTATTGTGGAGGGCTATGACTACAAGGGTCAACCTGTGATCATCAGCGAGTACGGCGGAATCGCATTTTCATCTAAGGATGATGACCAGTGGGGCTATGGTAACTGTGTTTCCGATGAGGAGGCGTTTCTTAAGCGTTATAAGAAGATTACTCATGCCATAATGAGCATCCCTTATATCAAGGGCTTCTGCTATACACAGGTCAGCGATGTGCAGCAGGAAGTAAACGGCCTTATGACCATAGACCGCAAGTTTAAGGTAAATCCTGATAAAATTCGTGAGATCAACAGGGGAATAGGACTGTAATTGTTTTTGAATATAAGCTTTTTGGCAATTGGATTTTATGTAATTCGCACAAATTTAACCAAATAAAAACGCAAAAAATGACCAATTGACTACTATGAAGCGATTTTAATATAATTAGTATCGTTTAAATGGTTAATCGCTTAACGTCACTTTAATACGCTTCATAGGGAGGTTTTATGCGTAAAAATGGTAAATGGGGTAAGCGATTTTTAGCCCTGGGACTGAGTGCTTCTTTATTAGTGGGAGCACCGATCACCACAGGCACAGCTTTTGCTGCAGAGGATGAAACTGTAGCAGATATCGAGACAGTTACAGAGGAATCAGACTTAGCGGAGGAGACTCAGGCAGAGGAAACTCAGGTGGAGGAAGCTCAGGCAGAAGAGTCTGAAACAGAGAAAATCGAAGAGGAGACAAAAAATCAGAATAGTACAGATTCTGAAGAGGTAAGCACAGAACCGGAAAAAGTGCTTGCTGAGGAAACAGAGGATCCTGAGGAAGAACTGGAAATAGACACAGAGGAGACAATCACCTCAGTATTCGAAGAAGAGGAAGAAACAGTTGTTGAGCAGGATACAGACGCTGACACAAGAAAAGCTGAAGTTCTTGCAAAGCAGAAGGAAAGAGCTTATAGCAACGGTAATGAAAACGATTCAGCAAGCGTAAGCAGAGAATCCATCCATGATGGTGCCATCCTTCATGTATTTTGCTGGAATTTTGACACTATAATCGAGCACATGGATGAGATAGCTGATGCAGGCTTTACAGCGATTCAGACATCACCTATCAATAAGGTAATTGATACCCACCCTGCACTCACATTAACCGGTGATGGACAGTGGTACTATCATTATCAGCCTACAGACTGGACTATAGGTAACTATCAGCTCGGTGACAGAGAGGGCTTTAAGGCTCTTTGCGACGCAGCTGATGAGTATGGAATCGGTGTTATAGTAGATATTCTTCCGAACCATACAACACCTACAACAAGCCAGATCTCACAGGATATGATCGATGCTGTGGGCGGCCTTGATAACCTTTATCACAAGGGTAAGAACAGCAGCATGAACTACAGCAATCGTCTGTCTGTTACCTATGATGATATGGGCGGACTTCCGGACGTTGATACAGAAAATGATGATTTCCAGGAGTATTTCTATGCATATCTTCAGGATTGCATCAACTGTGGCGCAGATGGATTCCGTATTGATACAGCTAAGCATATAGCATTACCGGATGACGAAGTATCAGCAGCTTATGCAGATGAGCCGGACAGAAACGATTTCTATCCCAACATGGTAGAGGCGCTTAACGAGTATGCAAATGAAACAGGCAGAAAGGAATATGACAATCTGTTTGTTTACGGTGAGGTACTTCAGGGCTCTGCATCAAGGCTTCCTGCATATCAGCAGTATATCGGCGGAACAACAGCCAGCAACTACGGAAGCACCATCAGATCTGCTCTTGCCAATGACAATTTCGCTGTATCAAGGGTTTCAGATTATGGAATCGCAGACGAAGGCGATTACAAGGCAGATGAGGATAAGCTTGTAACATGGGTAGAGTCACATGACAACTACATCAATGATACTTCTTACACCTCTATAAACGACAGCGATACAGTACTTGGATGGGCAGTTATCACAGCAAGAAAAGACGGAACACCTCTTTTCTTCTCAAGACCTAATAACAGCTCCAAGAACAATCCTTTTGGTGACAACATTTTAGGCGCTGCAGGAAATGATCTCTATAAATCTCCTGAAGTTAAAGCTATAAACAATTTCAGAAGAGATATGGCAGGTAAGGACGAAGCTCTCTCCAATCCCGGCAATGACAATCATCTTATCCTTATTGAGAGAATGGATGAAGGCGCAGAGGTTGCTGACGGCGCAGTACTTGTAAACTCATCATCCAAGTCCGTAGCAGTAAAGGGTGATACCACTCTTGCTGACGGAACATATATGAATGCCGTAGAAGGCGAAAATGATATTTTTGTAGTAAAGAACGGCTCTCTGAGCGGTGTTATCGCTGCAGAATCTGTTGTTGTATTAAATGAAAAGGCAGAAAACGAGTACACAACAGTTCATTTCTACAACACAGAGAATTTAAGCACAGTAAAGGCAAGAATATCCGGACAGGACGAGCTTATTACAGGCCTTGATGAAAATGACGGCTGGGTAAGATTCTATGTTCCTGCTGAGGATTTTGAAATCAGCTTCGGCGATGGCGCAGAGTTTGGTACATACACTTACAGCATCAGCGGCGGCAAAGAAAGCTATATCGCACCTTCCAAGAGCGATGTATTTGATTCTGCAGAGGCTACAGAAGCGGCTCTTGGCATAAAGACAGAGTCAGTATATTTCTTCAACACTTCTCTTTGGGAGGATGTAAAGGCTTATGCATGGTTTGACGATGGAATAATGCTTGCAGGCGCATGGCCCGGAAAGAGCACAACAGACATTGGCGGCTACTGGATCAGAGCTGATCTTAAGGTAAGCGAGGACAATGAAGAGCCTATCAATATTATTTTTAATAACGGCACTTCACAGACACAGGATATAAAAATCGATGATGAAAACATCTATATTGCTATGGATGAGGTTCAGTCATCAGGTGCAAAGAAAGTTACAAAATACGCTTCAAAAGAGGCTGCAGAGGAGGCTCTTGGAATCTCTGCAAATATGACCACAGTATATTTCTACAATATGGACAACTGGGAAGATATCCATGTTCATATGTGGGAAGCCTACGATACAGGCGAATGGCCCGGAATCCCTGCTACTGATGAGGGAGACGGCTGGTGGAAGGTAGTTATTCCCGCAGGTGCAGGCTCTGACTTCAACATTATTTTTAATAATAACAATAATGGCAAGCAGACCTCCAACCTGAAAGTAACAGATATCACTAAGAGATATATTGCAGATAATCAGAATTTTGCATCAAAAGAAGCTGCCCTTAAGAAGATTTCAGGCGTAGTAGAGTACAAGCCGGTTTACTACTATGATGATAACGAATGGGATGAAGTATATGCATACATCTGGGGCGGCACAGACCAGGTATACAACGATCTTCTTGGCGGATGGCCCGGAACTAAAATGACCAAGGGAGAAGATGGCTTCTACAGTGTTGAGGTTCGTGAGGAAGCCCTGGAAGACGGTGATGTACATCTTATCATCAACAACGGTAACGGAACTCAGCTTAATGACAAGATGATAAGAAATGCCACAAACGTATACTTTAACACCGAAGACACAGATGGTTATCCTTCTGCGAAAGAGGCTCTTGGAGACAGAGAGCCCGGATCAGATGAAAACGGCACAGGAGATGAAGAAACCGGTGATTCTGAGGGTGGAAATGCCGAAACAGGTGGCTCAGAGGATGGAAATACTGAGACAGGCGATTCAGATACAGGTAATTCCGAGCAGGACAATGCCGGCACTGAGAATAGCAATGATGTAACAGCACCTCAGGAGACTCAGCCCGCAGTTTCAGAGCCTGAAAAGGTTCAGGAAATCGTAGCTGTTACAGGTGTAAGCTTTGATAAAAAAACAATCAAGCTTGGAAAGGGCGGAAAGCAGCAGCTTTCTGTAAACGTTGCTCCTGCAAATGCCACAAACAAAGACGTGACATATAAGAGCAGCAACAGTAAAATTGCGTCAGTATCAGCTTCAGGACTGGTTAAGGCCAAGAAGAAGGGTACTGCAACAATCACAGTTACAACAAAGGATGGCGGATTTACTGCATCCATCAAGGTTAAGGTAACAGATCCCGTTAAGGTTAAATCAGTTAAGCTTAACAAGAAGAGTAAAACCTTAAAGGTTAAGGCAAGTTATACTCTTAAGGCTACAATTAAGCCTAAGAATGCCACAATTACTGATGTTACATGGAAGAGCAGTAACAAGAAGGTTGCAAGGGTCGATGCAAACGGAAAGGTTACAGCTGTCGGAAAAGGAACAGCAGAGATTACAGTAACAACTAAGGATGGCAAGTATAAGGCAACCTGTAAGATTAAAGTAAAATAATTAACCAGTAAAATTTATTAAGCTTCCCACATTCCGGTATCAGGCATGCATGGATATTGCTGAGATATTAGGGAATTGTGGGAAGTTTTTAATTGTAGCTTGACATAGTTTGTGAGGTTTATATATAGTTAAAATAAGTTAATCGCTAAACCAACAATGATGTTTTTATAGTGATCGGAGTAAAAATGAATCTTAAGACTATTGCACAGATTGCCGGAGTAAGTACAGCAACTGTTTCAAACGTTATAAATGGGAATTATCACAAGGTTTCAGAGGATACCAGGCGTAAGGTAGAGAAGATCATAGAAGAGTCCAACTACAAGCCCAGTGTCATGGCCCGTTCCCTTGCTAAAAAGGAGAGTCATCTTATAGGCGTTGTGGTTCCTTATCTCAGTAAGGACGAAGACTTTTTTTCTAACCCATATAATGCACACATTATCGCAGCCCTTGAGAGATATGTAAGGCAGCACGACTATTACATAATGCTTCGCTGCGTGGGGGCACCAAGGGAGATCATTCCTCTTTTGTCTTCCTGGAACGTGGATGGCGCATTTTTCCTGGGGGTTTATAAGGAAGAGGTCCGTGAGATCAAAGAGAGAATCGATATTCCCATGGTATTTATCGATACCTATGCACCCGGTGAAAACATAGTTAACGTGGGTATAGAGGACTATAGAGGCGGATATCTGTCCGCAAAATACCTCATAGGTAAAGGCCATAAAAATCTTGCACTTGTGGCCCCTGTTATAACAGGAGAGGGCGTTATCAAGGAGAGACAGCAGGGATTTATTGATGCCTGCAAGGAGAGCGGGATTGATTTTAAGCCTTCAAGGGATATATACATCTGCGATTCTATTTACGGCGGAGCTGTAGAAATCGGACAGGACCTGGTATTTTCGGGTAACGGCTACACAGCTGTTGCGACCATGTCTGATATCGTGGCATTTGGCGTTATAGAGGGACTTACCCAGTGCGGAATAAGAGTACCCTTCGATATGTCGGTTGTGGGATTTGACAATCTTCCTGATTGTGATTTTATGACACCTAAGTTAACCTCTGTGGCGCAGGATTTTAGCTGGAAAGCTGAGAAAGCGGGAGATTATCTGTTCCGCATGATCGCAGGAGAAAGAGATCTGGTGGCAGATATACGTCAGCCCATCAGAGTAATGGAGAGACATTCAGTACGTAACCTGGCAGATTAACTTAAATTTAACTGATTACGCAGGATTTAAACCCGGTTTTAACGGATTTTGTCCTGCGTTTTTTAGTGCACCTTTGGTTAAGCGAATAACATAAAACAACAAAATAATCAATTGTGAAAAATCAATAAGAATCAAAGCTTAGAATTATTCAAAGTATAGAAAAGTTAAAAAGAGGTTGACCGCTTAACTAACATGGCGTATAGTCCTAGTAAAGCGATTAACCAAACACGTTAGAGAAACAAATTTTACAAGCAACAAATCTAGGAGGAATTGAAATGAAATTGAAAAAGTTAGGAGCGCTTATGATGACCACTGCTGTTACAGCAGGCGTTCTTGCAGGATGTGGAAGCAGCAACGCTTCAGAAACTGCAGCACAGGGTACAGAAGCAGAGAGTACAGCGGCTGACAGCACAACAGCATCAGATACAGCAGAGGCTACAGAGGAAGCTGCTACAGGCGAGACCGAGGCAGTTAACCTTAAGATCTGGGTTCCTGAAGAGGAAGTAGACATCACAGATCAGATGGTTAAGGATTTCGATGCAGCACATGATGAGTTCGACATTACATACGAAATTGCTGTTGTAGGAATTGACGAAGCACCTCAGGCACTTGAGACTGACGCTGATACAGCAGCTGATATTTTCTACACACCTTCAGGCGGTGTAGCAGATCTTGCAGGTAAGGGCCTTCTTCTTCCCATAACCAAGGATTTTGATACATTAACAGGTGACCTTCCCGAAAGTGCTATCAACGCTGTAACAATTGATGGCCTTACATACGCAGTTCCTTTTTCACCTAATACATACTTCATGTATTACAACAAGGATCTTCTTACAGAAGATGAAGTAAAGAGCCTTGACACAATCATGGCAAAGGATCTTGGTGATGGAAAGTGGAACTTCAGTACTCAGATCACTAACTCATGGTATATCGAGAGTTTCTTCCTTGGTAACGGATGCACACTTTTCGGTGCTGACGGTAAGGATCCTTCAGATTGTACATTCAACGACGCAAACGGTCTTGCAGCAGCTGAGTACATTGTTGATCTTGCAACAAGCAGTAAGTACCTTGAGGATGCTGACGGTGTAGGCGGTTCTGCATTTAAGGAAGGTAATCTCGGAGCAGTAACATCCGGAGCATGGAGCGCACCTGAGTTTAAGGATGCTCTTGGTGACAGCCTTGGAGCAGTTGCTCTTCCTACAGAAAATATCGGTGGCAAGGATGTACAGCTTTCAAACTTTGTTGACTTTAAGACAATTACAGTTAAGTCAAATACAGCTCATCCTTTAGCAGCTCAGCAGCTTGCAGTTTACATGGCAAATCCTGACAGCTGCCTTACAAGGTACAACACACAGGGCGATGTACCGGTTCTTAAGTCCCTTTCCGAAAGTGAAGAGATCAAGAATGATTTTGTAGCATCTGCTCTTAACGATCAGGCAGCACTTGCAACAAACCAGCCCAGCATTCCGAAGATGGGTGATTACTGGGATCCTGCTAAGGCACTTGGCGAAGGCATCTATTCAGGTGATATCAACAAGTCCAACCTTCAGGAGAACCTCGATGCTCTTGTAGACAGTATCACAGGTACACTTACAGAGTAATCTTAAGGCGATTTTGATTAGTTTTGGGGCTGCGTTTCTTAGCAGCCCCATTATATTATGAGCCTGCTAATCGTTATCAAAATGGAGTTCATTATGAATACAGAATACAAAGATAGAAATCTGATCACAATTTTTACCAAGGGTGATATTTTTTCAAAGTTATCATTTATATTTTGCGGTCTAACCAATATTCGTTATGGCCAGGTTATCAAAGGGTCAATATTTTTACTTTTAGAAATCTTATACATTGTTTTCATGGCAGTTAAAGGTGGAACCCTTCTGCATGATCTTTCTACTCTCGGAGAAAATCTTCAGGGTATGGCATACAATGAGTCACTTGGCATTTATGAGATGCAACAGGGTGATAATTCAATGCTGATCCTGCTTTACGGCGTAATGGCGATAGTAATTACTGCAGCATTTATCGCTCTTTGGAACTTCTCAATTCGTTCAGGTGAGAATGCCAGAAAAAATAAGGAAACCGGACATCACGTAAACAATTTTATACAGGATGTAAAAAGTCTTACAAATGAGAATATTCGCTTCCTGCTTCTGTCAATTCCTGTAGCGGGACTTTCAATATTTACTGTAACTCCTCTGATCTACATGATCCTGATGGCTTTTACCAACTATGATTCAGAGCATCAGCCCCCGGGAAATCTTTTTGACTGGGTTGGAATAGAGAACTTCAAGACACTTCTTGCAACAGGTGACAGACTTGCATCAACCTTCTGGCCTGTTTTGGGATGGACTCTCGTATGGGGATTTTTCGCAACATTTACCTGCTATTTTGGCGGAATGATACTTGCGATGATCATCAATTCAAAGGGCATTAAATTCAAGAAGTTCTGGAGAACCATATTTGTGTTTACTATGGCTATCCCTTCTTTCATATCTCTTCGAGTTGTTGCAACAATGCTGGGTGAGAGAGGAATCTTCAATGTTCTTCTTCAGCAGTGGGGGTTCACAAGCAGCGCTCTTCCTTTTTTGTCAAATGCGACATGGGCAAGAGTTTCGGTAATTGTAGTTAACTTCTGGATCGGCGTTCCGGTAACAATGCTTATGGTAAGCGGAATCCTGATGAATATCCCGGGAGAACTTTATGAGAGCGCAAGAATAGACGGAGCCGGTCCGTTCACAATGTTTAGAAAAATCACATTCCCCTATATGTGGTTTGTGACAACACCGTATCTTATTTCAAATCTAATAAGTAACTTTAACAACTTTAACACCATCTTCTTCCTGACAGGAGGAGAACCTCACACACTTACATATTACAAAGGTGCGGGAAAAACAGATCTGCTTGTTACATGGCTGTATAAGCTTACCAAGGACAGCAACGATTACAACCTTGCATCCACAATCGGAATCATAATCTTTGTAATATCTGCAGTGTTTACACTTATCTCGTTTTCAAGGTCAAATGCTATGAAAAATGAGGAGGGATTCCAGTAATGAAAAAAACAGTAATAGGATTAAATCTCATATATTATGTGCGGGCTGCAGCAGGCGCTATCCTGTCCTTTATCTGTCTCTTTTTACCTTATATTTCAAGAGATGGAAGCCGCAGCTCCATGGTTTCTACAGCGCTTGACCTGTTGAAAGCACAGGAGACTTCAAAGATAACATTTTTCGTCTATGTGGCTGTTGCCCTTACGACATTGTCGTTTATCTGTGCTGCTTTTAACTTTGTAAAAACATCAGTTAAGGGCATGAAAATCTGGCAGGCAATACAAGTAGTTAACACAGCGTTCTGGACATTTTTGCTTTTTGCATCAAAGACAATCCTTGAGAAGGCAGGACTCCAGAGCGGCTTCATGAATAAGTATCTGGGAATCGGTTTCTTCCTTGGACTTATCGCAACATATTTCGCACTTGTGTACATTATGAAAGTTACTCAGACAAACAGAGGATATATCATTCTCACAATTCTGGGCGTTATATGGATGTTCCCTATTTTATGGATACTTTTGACAGCTCTCAGAGCAGAGCAGGGCTACTATGTGGGTTATTTCTTCCCTCATAAGCTTACCTTCCAGAACTTCATAGATCTGTTCAGTAACCAGAGCGTACTTCCTTTTGGAAGATGGTGGCTCAACACACTGATAGTTGCGGTTTGCAGCTGTATTATCAATACACTGATCATCCTTATGACTTCATTCACCTTAAGTAGAACCAGATTTAAGGGCAGAAAAGGTTTTATGAATGTTCTTATGATAATCGGCATGTTCCCCGGATTTATGTCACTTATCGCAGTGTATAACATCCTTAAAGGTCTTGGACTTAATCAGTCTCTTGCAGCCCTTGTTATCGTAGGTGCGGCCGGAGCAGCCATGGGTTATCACGTAAGTAAAGGATTTTTTGACACAATCCCGAAGGCAGTAGATGAGGCGGCAATTATCGACGGCGCATCAAGACTTCAGATATTTACACATATTACACTTCCGTTATCAAAGTCCATAATCGTTTATACGGTGCTTGGAAGCTTCCTTGGAGCCTGGTCGGATTATATTTTTCCCAGCATGCTCTTTGGAGACAAGCAGAGTTCATATACTGCAGCAGTAGGTCTTTACTGGCTAACTGACTTTAGAAGAATCGATACATATTACACACAGTTCGCCGCAGGTGCAGTGGTTGTTGCGGTGCCTATCGTAATCCTCTTTGTATGGCTTCAGAGATTCTATGTTGAGGGTCTTTCAGGCTCAGTAAAGGGATGATATGGGTGATTTTATGAAAAATTGGCTAGACAGTATTTACAGCGACGGAACACCCGGCTTTGTGTCAGATGCTGATCCAAAGCTGGGTGACAGCATCACTGTTTCCGTAAGATTATATAAGACTTCTCCCGTGAAAAAGGTCTTCCTGCGAAAAATGACCAATGGCGCGGAAGAATATATTGATATGGAAAAGGGCGAAACTAAGGGGAATCTTACCTACTATAAGGCGCAGATTAAGATAAATGAGCCCTCCGTAAAATATATTTTCGTGTTCATGACAGAGGATATCATCTATTACTACAATCAGGCGGGAGTAACAACCTACGTTCCTGATTACAGGCATGATTTTGTGATCCTTGCAGATAACCACAGACCTGATTGGGTAAATGGAGCGGTGTTTTACCAGATTTTTCCTGAGAGATTCTGTAACGGTGATAGGTCGAATGATGTGAGAAATGCAGAGTATGAGTACAACGGCATACCAAGTATTCACATGGATAACTGGGATGATAAGCCTCTTTTGCCGGATCAGGGAAGAGCTGTTGATTTCTTTGGAGGAGATCTTCAGGGGGTGATCCAAAGGATACCATACCTGAAGGAACTGGGAGTTACCGCGATTTACTTAAACCCCGTGTTTACGGCATATTCCACGCATAAATACGACTGCATAGATTTTTTCCATGTGGATCCTCATTTCGGCGGAGATGAGGCACTGGCAAAGCTTTCAGAGGCACTTCATGAAAACGACATGAAGCTGGTGCTTGATATATCCATAAACCACACAGGTATAAAGCATCCCTGGACAGAGGAGAAGCCGGAATTTTATTTTAAGAATCCTGATGGCTCCCTGAAGGGATGGGCAGGCTTTGCGTCTCTTCCTGTTCTTGATTACAGGAATGAGGAGCTGCGGGATCTGATCTACAGAGGTGAGAATTCCGTGCTCAGGAAATGGCTGAAGCCGCCTTACAATATTGACGGTTGGCGCTTTGATGTGGCGGATGTCCTTGCAAGAAATGATGAGGTTCAGCTTTCTTCAGAGGTTTGGAGGGAAGTCTGCGATGCCATCAGAGAAGAAAAGGAAGATGCCATTATTATAGGTGAGCACTGGGCTGATTGTAACGAATACCTCCAGGGCGACCTTTGGACAACGCCTATGAATTACTATGGTTATGGAAGGATCATCAGGCAATTCATCGGCCTTCCCGAGCTTTTCGTATCAAGGAACAGGGACCTTGCACAGGTGGACTACAAAATGACTGCCATGGATGTGGTAAAAAGAACTGCGGACCATTACAGCAGTATTCCCCAGGCCATTGCGGATTGTCAGATGAATCTTTTTGACAGTCATGATATTCCGCGAGTCCATAATTATAAAAAAATAGACTTTTCCAAATGGAAGATAGCTGTTCTTTCACAGCTCCTTTGGACAGGTATCCCATGTATCTACTACGGGGATGAGCAGGGAATTGACGGTTATACTGAACATGATGCCGGATTTCGCTATCCCATGAACTGGGATGAGATCACAGGCAAAAGAGCAGATTTCTTCAGGATATATCGCAGGATGATCCAGCTGCGAAGGAATGAAAAAGCTTTTGCCCAGGGTGGAAGGAAGGTCCTTTTTAGCGATGGAAAAATACTTGCCGTTTCCAGGTTTCATGGGGACAACATGTTTGTCTGCATAATATCCATGGAGGATGAAACTAAGACCATAAGTCTTCCACTGTGGCAGATTGGCGCAGCAGGAACTTTAGACGTAACAGATGAGTTTGGCGAGATAGTCAGTATCAGGGAAAATTCTGAGGATTTAGTACTTGAGATACCACCCTTTAGCTCATATATTCTGAGACTGTTACCTGTGTGACACTTGTGTGATAAAAGCTCTGATATTATTACATCATAAACAAGCCCCTTCCAAAAACTTTATTCACATATTACACAACAAAAGCCCTGCATTTTTCTTGTGAGAGATGCGGGGCTTTTGTTATAATAATTGTTGAAAAATCAAAGATTTTTTGCCGCTAAATGGCGGATTATTTTTTGACATTTTGGAGGAATGAAAATGAAAGTTTTGGTGGTTGTTGACATGCAGAATGATTTTATAGATCAGGCGCTTGGCACAAAGGAAGCAGTGGGGATCGTGGATAATGTTGCTGCGAAAATAAAGAACTTCGACGGCAAGGTTATTTTTACAAGAGACACTCATCACACAGATTACATGAGCACACAGGAGGGACATAACCTGCCTGTTGAGCATTGCATTAAGGATAGCGAGGGATGGCAGATTTCTTCAGCACTTCCTGTAAGTGAGGATGCGCTGATCATTGATAAGCCCACCTTCGGATCCAAGGAACTTGGACTTTGTCTTGAAAAAATGGCTAAGGAGAATGACATTGAGGAAATCGAGGTCATCGGCCTTTGCACAGATATTTGTGTAATCTCAAACGCACTTCTCATAAAGGCATTTCTGCCTGAAGTGAAAATTACTGTTGATGCATCCTGCTGCGCCGGAGTAACACCACAGAGCCATCAGACTGCGCTGGATGCCATGAAAGCATGCCAGATCAACATAATCGGAGCATAATTCATTTTTGAGAAGTGACGAAGGTTTTTCAAATCGATCCGGACAAACTCATATTAACTAACTAATCATTTTTAACTCGAAAGGAGAGTACTATGTCACTTGAAAATATCAAAAAATACGAATTCGGTAAGCCCTTAAATACAGGTGCTGTTGTTGTGGACATTCCGAAAACAGAGGGAATTCCCACAGGTTTTACCTATGATGAGGGTTCTAAAGAAATCACTACAACTCTTAACAAAAAGGATGTGGTATACGGTCTTGGCGAGACTATCCGCGGTATAAACAAGCGCGGATGGCTCTATATAAGCAATAATGCAGATGAACCGCACCATGAGGAGACCAAGCACGGCCTCTACGCATCTCAGAACTTCCTGATGCTGGATGACGGTAACAGGTGTTTTGGTATTTTCGTGGATAATCCCGGAATCGTCAAGTTTGACATTGCATATACTGACGCAGATAAGTTCACCATCCGTTTTGAAGATAATGATACATATTTCTACGTTATAGATGGAAAGACACCTTATGAGATCGTATCATCCTTCAGAGAACTCATTGGACGTAGCTATATTCCTCCGCTTTGGGCCTTTGGATTTGGTCAGAGCCGCTGGGGCTACAAGACTGCCGATGATGTTCGTGAGGTGGCAATAAGATATAAAGAGCTTGGAATTCCCCTTGATATGATCTACATGGATATCGATTACATGCAGGATTTCAAGGACTTTACCATTAATCCTGAGCGTTTCCCTGATTTTGAGGCATTCGTTAAGGAGATGAAGGATGAGGGCATCCGCCTTGTTCCCATTATCGATGCCGGTGTTAAGATCGAGGAAGGCTATGACGTCTATGAAGAAGGCGTTAAGGAAGGATATTTTTGTAAAAAAGAGGATGGTACAAACCTGGTGGCAGCTGTTTGGCCCGGAAAAGTTCACTTCCCGGATTTCCTTAACAGCGCTGCAAGAAAATGGTTCGGAGATAAGTACAAGCTACTTACAGATGCAGGAATAGAGGGCTTTTGGAATGATATGAACGAGCCTGCTATTTTCTATACAGAGGATCACCTCAAGGAAGTTTTTGCAGAAATAAAGGACTATGAAAATAAGGAGCTTGATATTTGGGGATTTTTCGCATTTAAAAATCTCATAGGCTCCATTGATAACAATCCTGAGGATTACAGGAGATTTTATCATGATTTTGATGGCGTGAAAGTACGCCATGACAAGGTTCATAACCTTTACGGTTTCTACATGACAAGATCCGCAGGCGAAGCCTTTGAGCGTAACAATCCGGATAAGAGAATTCTTATGTTTTCAAGATCGTCCTATACCGGAATGCACAGATATGGCGGCGTTTGGACAGGAGATAACACCTCATGGTGGAGTCATCTGCTGCTTAATATCAAGCAGATGCCATCGCTTAGCATGACAGGCTTTTTGTATTCAGAAGCTGATGTGGGCGGCTTTGGCGGCAATACCACAGAGGACCTTGTTATGCGCTGGACTGAGTTTGGTATTTTCACACCTCTTTTCAGAAACCATTGTGCCCTGGGCGGCAGAGAGCAGGAGCTTTATCAGTTCGGAAAGCCTGAGGACTTCAAGAATATCGTAGAACTCAGATATTCGCTTGTTCCTTATATTTATTCAGAATTCATGAAGGCTGTTTTGAATAATGGAATGTACATGGCACCTCTTTCCTTTGAGTATAGGGATGATGAGAGATGTCGCGAGATAGAGGATCAGCTTCTGGTGGGCGATTCCATCATGGTTGCACCTGTCTATGAGCAGAATAAGACCGGCAGATATGTATATTTGCCTGAAAAGATGAAGCTTATCAGATTCAGAAGCTATAACGATTTTGATGAGGAAATCCTTGAAGCAGGCGATCATTATGTAAAGGCAGAGCTTAACGAGGTCCTTGTTTTTGTAAGACCCGGAAAGGCACTTCCACTGACAAAACCCGCGAAATGTGTGGATGATCTTAGCTGGGAGGGACTTAACTACATTACTTTTGATGCGGATCCTGAGAGCTATGATATGTACAAGGATGACGGTATCAGCAGACTGTAATTTTTTCATAAGATTTTATTCGAGGGGACATAAAAATGGGACTGTTTGATAAGCTTTTTCATGGCAACAAAATAGAGATAGCAGCACCTGTAAATGGAGAGATAGTTCCAATAGAAACTGTGAGTGATCCCACATTTTCGCAGGAAATGGTAGGAAAAGGAGTGGCTATTATTCCTTCTGAGGGCAAGTTCTATGCTCCTGCGGACGGTGAGCTGGTGGCTGTTTTTCCTACGGGACATGCTTATTGCATAAACACTGATGATGGAGCCGAGCTTTTGGTTCACATCGGAATAGACACTGTAAAATTAAATGGGGAATTTTATACAATACACGCGCAGCAGGGAACCAGAGTAAAAAAGGGTGACCTGATCGTAGAAGTAGACATAGAAGGCGTTAAAGGCGCCGGCTACGATATAATAACACCTGTGATTATTTCTAATCACGCCAAGTTTAAGGGGCTTGAAAAGGTGAGTGGTAAGGCGGTAGTCGGGGAACCTGTAATCCTTCTTAGTCAGTAATATAACTAACAATTTAATAAAGTAGTGGGAGGTGTTGTTGTATGATGAAGTATTTACAGAAAATCGGCAAATCACTGATGTTGCCTGTAGCGGTTCTTCCTGCAGCAGGTATTCTCTATGGTATCGGTTATTGGATCGATCCCAGCGGATGGGGCGCAAACAGCGTTCTTGCGGCGTTTTTTATAAAAGCTGCTTCCGCTATCATTGATCAGATTCCGATCCTGTTCGCTATCGGTGTTTCCGTGGGCATGGCAAAGGATCATGACGGCACTAGTGCTTTGGCAGGTCTTGTATCTTTCCTTATGATCACGACACTCCTTAGTTCAGGCGCTGTTGCCATGTACAAAGGGGTTGACGTATCAGAAGTTCCTGCAGCTTTTTCCAAGATCAGCAATGCGTTTATCGGTATTCTCGCAGGTGTTATCGGATCAAGCTGCTACAACAGATTTAAGGACACTAAGCTTCCGGACTGGCTGGCATTCTTTAGCGGAAAGAGATGCGTAGCAATAGTAACCGCAGGTGCATCCATTATTACAGCGGCTATTCTCTATTTTGTATGGCCTCTTATCTTTGCTGCACTCGTTGCTTTCGGAACAGCTATCATCGGCCTTGGCCCTGTGGGCTCAGGTATCTATGCAATGCTTAACCGTGCGCTTATTCCTCTTGGATTGCACCACGCACTGAATGCGGTATTCTGGTTCGATACAGCAGGAATCAACGACCTTGGCCTTTTCTGGTCAGGCGCTGACGGAGCAGTAAAGGGTGTTACAGGACAGTACATGACAGGATTCTTCCCGGTTATGATGTTCGGTCTTCCTGCAGGTGCTCTTGCAATGTATCACACAGCCAAGGATACCAAGAAAAAAGAAGCTGCAGCACTGCTTATGGCCGGTGCTCTGGCATCATTCTTTACAGGTATCACAGAGCCTCTTGAATTTGCATTTATGTTCATGGCTCCCGGCCTTTACCTTGTACATGCAGCTCTTACAGGCGTATCAGCTATCATTTGTACACTGCTTCCTTTCAGAATCGGATTCAACTTCTCAGCAGGTCTTGTAGACTGGATACTCAGCTTCAAGGCTCCTATGGCTGTTAATCCCTGGATCCTGATTCCGATAGGCTTGGTATTTGGCGTTATCTATTATGTTATTTTCAGAATCGTTATTCTGAAGTTTGACTTAAAGACTCCCGGAAGAGCTGATGATGAAGAAGAGGATGAAGGCGCTGTTCTTGCAAATGATGACTTCACATCTATTGCAAGCCTTGTTCTTGCAGGTCTTGGCGGTAAGGAAAACATCAAAGAACTTGACTACTGCGCAACAAGAATCCGTGCTGAGATAAATGATTATACTCAGGTGGATGAGAAGGCTATTAAGAAAGCCGGTGTTGCAGGTATTATCCGTCCTTCCAAGACAACAGTTCAGGTTATTGTAGGACCTAAGGTACAGTTCGTTCATGATGAATTAAAGAAGATGCTTTAATAGAAATTTAATTAAATATGTTGATTTATCGCATGGTTTTATTATGATTTCAAGGTTATAATCTAGTTGAGACTAATAAGTCTTTGAAAGGAGATGCGCAGTAATGACGATTAACAAGAATAAAGATGGTAACAGCTTAAAGGTAGCGATTGAGGGAAGACTTGATACCACGACAGCGCCTCAGCTTGAAGAGGAACTGAAGAGTTCATTTGAAGGTGTAGAGAAGCTGGAACTTGATTTTGCAAAGCTGGAGTATATCTCATCTGCGGGTCTTCGCGTACTTTTGTCTGCTCAGAAGGTTATGAACAAGCAGGGCACTATGGTTATCAAAAATGTCAGCGATGAGATCAGCGAGATTTTCGAGGTGACAGGCTTTAGTGATATTTTGACCATCGAATAATAATATATGATCCAGAGTCTGAGTGTTGTGCGAAAGCGCTTCACTCAGATTTTTTAGTTTATACGCAGGTTAAAGCCTTTTTATAAATTCATTATTCTACTAAGGAAAATAAAAATGAGAATCATTTTTACTTCAGACACACACGGTCATGTTTTTCCAATAAATTATGCCACGGGGGAGCAGGAAAATTCCGGGCTATTGAGCATCGCAGCCCAGATGGAGGGCGAAAAAGAAAAGGATGGAAACACCCTTGTAATCGACGGCGGCGACAATCTGCAGGGTACGCCTCTTATGGCATATTATTTAAGCCACATGGATGAGTATGATTTAAATCCCATGGCGGAGGGTTTTAATGCCATGGGGCTTGATTACTACACATTTGGGAACCATGATTTTAACTATGGATATGAGGCCTTTAAGGATTTTGCAGAGGCCATGAAGGCCACTTTGGTGTGCGCCAATGTTATAGACAAAACATGCGGACTTGACATCAAAAAGCACGTGATCCACATCCTGGAGGATGGCACAAAAGTCGGCATAACAGGCGCTGTGACAGGGTTTGTGAATGTCTGGGAGCAGGAAAGGAATCTCATTAACTATATAATTGAAGATCCGATAGATGCTTTAAAAAAGGAAAATGAAGAGCTTGAGGGAAAGTGTGATATTAAGGTCTGCATTTATCACGGCGGCTTCGAGGAGGATCTGACCACAGGCACCGTGCTTTCAGATACAGCGGAAAATCAGGCCTGCAGGATAATCAGAGAGATGAATTTTGATATTATTCTGACGGGGCATCAGCACAAACCCATTGAAGGCGTTGCCATGAGCGGAACCTACGGCGTGCAGCCTCCGGACAAAGCCATGCAATACTGCGTACTTGACGCTGAATATGTGGGTATGGATGATAACAGGGATATCAAGGGCAGAACGCTTACCCATAGCGGCTTTAGCGTTATGTCATTCCTTATACCGGTGGAGAAGCACTACGCAGATTTTGAAAAGCTTAATGATGCAAATCCGGGACTTAAGAAGATGAATCAGGATCTGCAGATATGGCTTGATGAGCCAATCGGCTGCCTTGAAAAAGAAATAGAGCCGGAACAAAAGCTTGAATGTGCCATTAATGGCAGTAAGGTTGCGGCGATTTTCAATCAGGTTCAATTGGAGTTTACAGGAGCAGATTTTTCAAGTACAAGCATCTCCAATGATCCTCTGGGACTTCCGAAGAATATTACTGTTCGCGATGTGCTTAACATATACCGTTTTGCCAATACAGAGGTTGTGAAGGAGATCACTGGAGCAGACCTAAAGGAAGCCCTTGAGCGCTCCGCAGAGTATTTTTCCATAGATGAAAAAACCGGAGAAATCTGCGTGTCGGAGGCCTTTTTGAAGCCTAAGGTTGAGCACTATAACTATGACTATTTTGCAGGGCTTTGTTATGAGTTCGACATATCAAGGCCTGTAGGTGACAGGGTTGTGATGCTCAAAAAGCTTGATGGAACTGAGATTTTTCCGGATGAAAAGTACACCATCGTGACAAGCAATTACAGGGCCACAGGAACCGGCGGATATAAGAGCATAGCCAGGGGCAGGACCGTAAGAACCTATACCGAGGAGATGCCGGATCTTTTGATTGATTTTATAAAGAGGAATTCTCCCGTAGGAGAGATCGACAATTGCAGGTATAAGGTGAGGTTTTGATAAAAATGAATTACACATATTTAGTTGAATGTGCGGACGGAACCCTGTACTGCGGCTGGACCAATGACCTTGAGAGGCGCATGGCTGACCATAATGCCGGGAAGGGAGCGAAGTACACAAAGCCCAGACTTCCGGTTAAGCTAGTATATTACGAAGCCTTTGAAACAAAGGAGGAAGCCATGAGCAGGGAGTGGCATATCAAGCAGCTTAGCCGCGCAGAGAAGATGAAGCTCATCACAACAAAAAATGATAATACCCATTTCAATCCATAATAAGTAAGAGAGCCCGCAATTTGTTAGCATAAATTGTGCACATTTGATTTAATGACAGGAGGAAAAATCATGGATTATATAAATGTAGCAAATGGGCCTCAGAACGTATCAAGAATCATTCTTGGATGCATGAGAATGCCTGCTCTTGACGTAGATGGTGCTGCTAAAATCATTAAAACCGCATCAGAAGCCGGAATCAATTATTTTGATCATGCCACCTGCTATGGGGATGGCGAGGCAGAAACACGTTTTGGCGATGCATTCCCGCTTACAGGACTTAATAGAGAGGATATTTTCATTCAGAGCAAATGCGGCCTACATTTTGACCGCCAGGAATTTGACTGGAGTAAGGAAGATATTTTAAGCAGTGTTGACGGCATACTTGCAAGACTTAAAACAGACTATCTTGATGCACTTTTGCTCCACCGCCCGGATCTTCTTTTTGATCCTGAGGAAGTGGCAGAGGCCTTTGACAAGCTCCATTCAGAGGGAAAGGTAAGACATTTTGGTGTCAGCAACGTTACTCCCGGTCAGCTTGAGCTTTTAAAAAAATATGTTAAACAGCCTCTTGTTTTCAATCAGCTGCAGTTTTCACTTGATCAGACACAGCTTATAGATACTGTGCTATACTTAAACAATAAGACAACAGACCGTTCAATCGACAGAGATAACGGCATTCTGGATTACTGCAGACTTAACGATATTACTATTCAGGCTTGGTCACCTCTGCAGATCGGCATGTTCCAGGGCTGCTTCGTTGATCATCCTGATTTCCCTGAGCTTAATGCAGCACTTGCAAAGATCGGCGATAAGTACGGAATTTCCAAGACCGCTGTTGCAATCGCATGGATCTTAAGGCATCCCGCAAAGATGCAGGCTATCGCAGGCACCATGAATCCCGCACATCTCAAGGATATCTGTGATGCAACAAAGGCTAATCTTACTCACCACGAGTGGTATGAACTGTATCTTGCATCAGGCAAGTTTTTACCGTAAAAAGTTAATAAACGCAGAAATAAGCGTAGGTTGGAGGACTATATATGGATAATTCATTTCCGGAGATTAAAAAATTATTTGGCTTTGGCTGCATGAGACTGCCGATGAAGGGCACAGAAGTAGATATCGAGCAGTTTAAGCAGATGGCAGATTACTTCATCGATAACGGTTTTAACTACTTTGATACCGCACACGGATATATCGATGGAAAATCAGAAAAAGCAGTTAAGGTGGCTGTTTCTGACAGATATCCCAGAGAGAAATTCCTTCTGGCAGATAAGCTGACAGAGCCCTATTTCAGCAAGGAAGAGGATATCAGACCTTTCTTCCGGAGTCAGCTTGAGCTTTGCGGCGTAGAGTATTTTGATTTTTATCTGATGCATGCGCAGAATGCCAAGAATTTCGAGCACTTCAAGAAGTGCAGAGCATACGAGACAGCATTTGACCTGAAAAAAGAGGGTAAGATCAAGCACGTAGGTCTGTCTTTCCATGACAGCGCAGATGTTTTGGACAATATCCTTACAACTTATCCCGATGTTGAGTTTGTACAGATTCAGTTCAACTATCTCGACTATGAGGATCCCGGCGTTCAGAGCCGTAAGTGCCTTGAGGTTTGCAAAAAGCATGGCAAGCCCGTAGTTGTAATGGAGCCTGTAAAGGGCGGAAGCCTTGTAAATCTTCCTGAAGCAGCTCAGAAGGTATATGATGAGACCGGTTCAGGCTTATCAAATGCCAGCTACGCTATCAGATTCGCAGCTACACAGGAAGGTATCAGAGTTGTTCTTTCCGGCATGAGCGATTTCGAGCAGATGAAGGACAATGTATCCTTCATGAAGGATTTTAAGCCTCTTGATGAGAACGAGTTTGGCGCTATCGCTAAGGTTACAGGCATCTACAAGGGCCTTGATACAATTCCCTGCACAGCATGTCATTACTGCGTTGAGCAGAATCATTGCCCCATGAACATCATGATTCCGGAGATTTTCTCCTGCATGAACACCAGAAAGATCTTCAACGACTGGAACCAGAAGATGTACTACGAAAACGTAATTACATCCGGCGATAAGGGTAAAGCTAGTGCCTGCATCGAGTGCGGCGGCTGCGAAAATGCCTGCCCTCAGCACCTGGAGATCCGTGCTCTGCTTAAGGACGTTGCCAAGGAATTTGAGGGCTGATAAGGGTAAGGCTTCCTTAAGTATCCGGTGAGGGAAGTCATAACACCAAATAAATAGCACAATTTGAGCAGTACATGACTATTAGTGAATAGTGTACTGCTCTTTTTGTGGGTATAATTAGGGTGACTTTAATGTATTGGAGGTTTTTATGGGAAACTGGGGCGATGATACAGATTTTGAGGTAAAAGCGCTTAAGGATTACGAGGGTCGCTTTACCATCAATTTTAAAAAGATTTTTATGGACGTGGATGAGATCTCGGAAAAGACCCTGGAGGTTACGGATAAGCATCCCAAGGATTCACTTATGAAGCTGTGGGCAGGAACAATGGCAGGTATGTTCATATTTTTCCTGTTTTCATATCAGGTGTTTGCCCTTGTTATAATTCCAATAATTGCGTTCTATCTTATAGCACTGGTTCGAATCTACAAGTGCTGGAAGAGCTTTAAGTACAGTGTTGCGCAGTTCTGGCTCATGAGTATCGCTGCAATTTGCGCTCTGCTGGTGGTTTCTCAGGTTCTGCAGCGATTCCTGGTTAATACATTACTTTAAGGAGAATGACCCAATGGGAGATAAGAATTTTTGTGAAAATCCGATTATAAAAAACATCTATACCGCTGATCCTGCGCCGATGGTTTTGGGAGATACACTTTATCTTTACACAACTCATGACGAGGATGAGCTTATTAATGATTTCTATACAATGAAGGACTGGCGCTGCTTTTCAACCACTGACATGGTGAATTGGACTGATCACGGCGTTATTTTTTCACTGGATGATATTGAATGGGCAGACGACAGGGCCTGGGCGCCTCAGGCGGTAGAGAGAAACGGTAAATTCTACCTTTATTGCCCTGTTCATAAGAAAAACGGAGGAATGGCCATAGCTGTCGGCGTTTCCGATAATCCGGCAGGTCCCTTTAAGGATCTTGGCCATCCACTTGTGGATGAAGGAGACTGGAATGACATAGATCCCACAGTTTTCATAGATGATGACGGACAGGCTTATCTTTATTTCGGAAATCCGGAGCTGCGCTACGTTCTGCTGAATGAGGACATGATCTCTTATGATGAAAAGGTTGGCGTAGTGAAGATTCCCATGACTGAGGAATCCTTTGCGAAGGGCAGTCATGACACAGGTACTTCCTATGGTGAAGGCCCCTGGTTTTATAAGAGGGATGGCCTTTATTACATGGTTTATGCGGCCTTCGGCGTAGATAAAAAGGATGAGCATTTGGCTTATTCAACCTCAGTATCACCCACAGGTCCCTGGGTTTACGGGGGCGTTATCATGACAGAGGAGGACGGTGTTTTCACCAATCACCCCGGTATTGCTGATTTTAAGGGACACTCGTATCTCTTTTATCACACAGGAGATCTGCCCGGGGGAAGCCTTTTCCACAGAAGCGTCTGCGTGGCAGAGTTTTCCTATAACGCCGACGGTTCCATCGATACAATCGACAAATGCGGCGGCGTAAACAAGATTCAGTAGATTTTTTCTTGTAAAAATGCATGCATAGGGATAGAATTTAAAGTAAGCATCAATAAAAGCAGCAATGAACAGGTAAACGGATTAGAGAGGGGGACTAATGAGGGCACTTGTAGTCATTGACATGCAGGAAAAATATCTTGATGAGTACGACGACGGGCTTTTGAAGAGCATAAATCGCAAGATCCGTCTGGCGCACGAAGAAGAGGATGTTTCCATTGTTTATGTAAAAAATGTTGGGTTAACCGGAAGCAGAGCCGGATATGAGCTTTCTGATGGTCTGCTTTTGGTGTCTGATCTTGTGTATGAAAAGGATGAACCCAGCGCTTTTTCATCAAAAGCTTTTACTGATAAAATTAAATGTCTGAAAGCCACAGAGCTTGAGCTTGTGGGCGTTGATGGCAGCTCATGCATCGCGAAAACAGCCATGGATGCCATAAAATACGGCTATAAGACCAAGATCGTCAAGTCATGCGTCGGAGCCAGGGATGAGAAAATCTACGAAAAGGTGCTTGAAGAGCTTGAGGATGCGGGAGTTACGGTTTTATCCTCAGGATCAGGCAAATAGAATAAATAAATGGAAAAAGAAAACTATGCTAAGCGGTTGGCACAATTTTAATGAATATAGCTGTCTCTGAAAATGGATCAGGGACAGCTTTTTTACGGCACCATGTGCCTTTTGGACGATAGAGTCCAATAAATTTCCCAGCACTATATTTAGTGGTTGCAAAACAGAACATACATTCGTATAATTAGAAACACAAACAGAACAATTGTTCACCATGCATGGGTTTTACATTGATTCAGGGTATGCAGTGTACACAGGGCATGCCTTAGTTTCGGAATGGCAGGTGATAGCAGCATTATGGCTAAGAGAATAGGTTATAAGGTTTATGTGGATACGACTGTAAGGTTCTCGTCTGACGGGGAGATTAGGCCATTGTCCATTGTATGGGAGGATGGCAGGAGGTATGAGATCACAAGGGTCAAGGACTGCGTTCCGGGAGCCAGCAGACGTGCAGGCGGAGCGGGGCTTGTCTATACATGTATCGTAGATGGAAAAGAGGTACATTTGTATTTTGAGGACTGTCCGGGGGGAGCAAAATGGTTCCTTGAATCGAAGGCGTGACAGCCTTAAAGAGTTTAGGGGTGATATTTTTTTAAAATATGTTTGACCTTGCCCTTAGGGAATACTTTATGCTTTAAACACAATAATAAAAAGCGAGGTTAAGAAAATGCAGATTGGTAGTTCAAACGATTCAAAGGCAGTAAAGGAGCAGTACTCATCATCAAAGGGGATAAATACGAGATTATCATTTCATGATAAGTGCTCCACGAACAAGCAGGGATATGGTAATTGGATTGTATCGAATTATGAGATCACGGAAGGCATGAAGGTTTTGGAGCTTGGATGCGGAACCGGCAGCATTTGGATGGTGCGATTGACTTACCTAAAGATTATGGTATGTTTATTTCTAAATGATAAAGCAGGAGCGTATTTAACAAACAATGGAATACAGAATAATGACAGAAGACGACCTGCAGTATGTAGCAGAGAAATACACAGAATACTACAACACTGTAGAGGAATGCTGCTGGACACATGAGAAGGCATATAAGAGAATCCATCAGGTTTTAACTATGGAGGATTCCATGTGTATGGTTCAGACAGATCAGGAAGGAAATATAACCGGATATCTTATGGGATATTTCAAGGAATATGATGATATACGGGGCTATTTTCTTGAGGAAATCGTGATATTTATGGGCCATCAGGGAAAAGGCTACGGCACAGCTTTCCTGAAGCATTTAGAAGAGGTAGTCAGAGAGAACGGGGTTTCAATAGTTGAGCTTAGCAGCGTTAATGATGACAAGCATGAGAAATTCTATTCCGGTTTAGGCTTTTATCCCGCTGATAACTTTGTACTGATGAGTAAGTTCATGGAATAAATGCTAAGAGGAATTACAAGGAGAGAAACATGGAATTGGAATTAAAGAGGACTTATAAATTTTTCGGGTGGCAGGATGCAGATAAGGTAGCTCCCAAGACCCCTGAATTTGAGAAAATAAAGGATCTCAGATTCATGTATGATATCATGACCGAGATTTGGTGCAGGGAGACCTGTGCGCCCAGGATGAGAGATGATTGGACTAAGGAAAACATGACGCTTGGACAGTGTTCCATCACAGCATTTCTCATTCAGGACATATTTGGAGGAGAGGTTTACGGAACAGAGCTTGAAGACGGAAATTTCCATTGCTACAACGTAATTGATGGAATGACCTTTGATCTTACCAGTGAGCAGTTTGGGGATGAGGTTCTTAATTACGAGAATAACCCGGCACAGCTCAGGGAAGTGCACTTCGGAAAAGAAGAGAAGCATGAGAGGTATCTGTACCTTAAGGCAGAGCTTGGTAAAAAGCTGAATAAATTATCCATGCTTGAGCTTATAGATAAGGCTGCAAAGGGTAGCATAGATGCAGCAGCTGAGCTTGCAGAAGCGTATTTTACAGGAAAGTACGGAGACAAAAATCCGGCCAAAGCTAAAAAATGGGCAAGCTATGCAGCTAAAAAGGGAAGCAGTCTTGCACAGGAGCTGTTATCCAAGCTTTGAAAAGGGAGATATTGAATGAGTGATCATTTTTATTTTGTAAGGCATGGCGAAACTGTATGGAACGTAGAGAACAAAATCTGCGGAGCCACAGACATAGCGCTTACAGATAGAGGACATGAGCAGGCGATAGAGACCGGGGAGAAGATTCTTTCGGAAGGGATTAAGGCCGATGAGATTTTATCATCACCGCTTGTGAGAGCTTCCGAGACAGCACGTCATATATCAGAGATGACAGGGATCCCTATGAGGATCGAGCAGCGTCTTATTGAGCAGAACTTTGGCAGATATGAGTCAACTCCAAGGGACGGAGCAGAGTTCCATGAAGCCAAAAAGCACATGGCAAGCCGTTTTTCTACAGGTGAATCCATGATGCAGCTTGCTCAGAGGATATACAACCTTCTTGATGATATAAGGGATGATGATAAGACATATATCCTGGTGGCCCATAACGGCATTGCAAGGATTGTGGAGTCCTATTTTAGGGAGATGGATAACGAGGAGTTTTCAAGCTTCGGCATAAAGAATTGTGAGATAAGAAGATACGATTTTGACTAATATTGAGTTGTGAAAAGGTATGGGGAAATTGCTCTATAGAGCATTGAAAGGGGAACTAAGTATGAAAAAAGTAAATGTAAAGAAACTACTAACGTTAGCACTTGCGATATGTCTTACTTTTACATCATCATCCGCATTTGCACCTAAGGCAGCCATTAAAGCTCAGGCAGCGGGGAGCATCACCAATCCTACTTCCATGCAGCCAAGCACTGATTATTCAGCGAATTGGAATGGCCTGGCAATGGGTCAGCATGATTGTTATAAAGTGACTCTTCCGGCAGATGGCAAATATACAGTAATTCTTATGGCACAGAATTCATCAGATATGGTTTGCTGTATCAGAAATGCTCAGAGTCTTGATAACGCATCTGTTCTTGAAAGTACCTCTGTTTTTTGCGAGAACTTGAATTCACCATATACAAACACTAAAGCTACTGTTCTTTCTGCAGGAACATATTATATTACTGTTGAAAACAGACTCGGTGAATCAAGTGGCAAATACAAATTAAAGACTACTTACGAGAACTTCGGTTTTTCAGAGACTCCTGACAGCTATGATTCACCTAAGTCTTTAGTAGTGGGCAACACTTACACAGATGCCCTTACAAAAACAGACAGTGAGGACTGGTATAAGGTAACTATTCCCGGAAGCGGAAAATATACTCTTAGATATTCATCATTTCAGAGTACTGTAAGATTCACTCTCAAAGATGTCGATCTTCGTGAAGTAGCAGCAAAAGACGGTTATGAGAATTCTAATGAATCGGTTGATGTTTTCCTTAATACAGGAACTTACTATCTCCATATAAACGGATGGCCTTCAAAATATTCATTCTCACTGAATAACGCCCAGATCAGTCAGTCTTCAATTGCCAAGGTAAAGGCTGTCAGAAATAAGAAGGTAGACGTAACATTCAAGAAAGTAAATGATGTTGCAGGTTATCAGATCAGATATTCAACTGACAAGAATTTCAGGAAAAATGTTAAAACAAAAACCTTTAGCATAAATAAAGCAAAATCTGCTAAAGGCAGTAAGAAAGTTTATACCATTTCAAAGCTTAAGAAAAACAAGAAGTATTACTTCCAGATCAGAATATACGTAGAAAAAAACAACGTGAAATACTACTCTGACTGGTCAAAGTCAAAGAATGTGAAGGTAAAATGATTATTTAGCACCAAGAGCATTGGTGCGGAGAAATGGTTTAGGAATCAGGATTCGTAATCCTCAGGAAACATCAGGATATCGCGAACCATAGTGCTGATGAAATCGCGGCATTGTCCGCAGCCGGTACTACATCCGGTGATCTCCTGGACTTTTTCGAAGGTGTCAGCGCCGCCTTTTACGGCATCAAGGATCATTCCATAGTTGACATTTTTGCAGTGGCAGGCTATTTTTTCACGTTTCATACAGGACCTCCTTGATATTTGTTGGGTTCAGTATAGCAGATTCGGATAACACTTTCATCAGATTGTTTCAGGTTTGAATGAGTCTTTCAAAAGAGGCAGTTTTTGGTAATTCTGCTAATAGGAATCAGTCATTATCACAAGTTAAAATGTTTCTACAGGACGAGGAATTACAAAAACTTCAAATAATTATTTTTTAGAGGCCAGGCAGTGCTTGAGATTTTCTCAGTATTGTCTGGTCTCGCCAATTAATGGGGCATAATTTATGAATAATTAGCGAGAAAACTCCTTCTGACGATGTCGGTCGGGGATGAATCGCCCGTCTTCAACGCTTTGCTTTAACATATTTTCCAGATTTCTCATATTTTCTTCGATGGTCATCTGTCAGATTAACCTAAAACAGTAAAATATACATATACGAGAAAGCTCACAACCATGAGCTTTCTTTTTTTTCACATTTTACATTACTCTCCATTTAGGTTAAATTTTTAAAGCTAAAAATCTTAAAAAGCCGTACCATTTAAGCTATTTTTGTAAAAAGCCGTAATTTTAAAGATAAAAGTGTAAAAAGCCGAATATGAGTGCCAAGGATATAATTATGCCGATAATATTATCGTTATATAAACTTAATTTTATCGATAGGAGGTGCACTAAAAATGTATCGATACGAGGAACCTATTTTCAGGCTGAGAAGTTCAAGCTATGGCAGTAACTATTGGGTATTTCACAGCAGAAAACTTCGGAGAAGAGTAGCAGTATTTTCTAACCTTGAATATGAGAATATTCTTACTCTTGAGATGAATCCTGATGTGGAGTGGTACTGTGAATATCCTTTGGAAACTACTGTCTATATAGGAGGGAAGGAGTCAAAGGTTCTGTTCAATGCATGGGTAAAATATAAAGACGGAACAGAAGAATATCAAGGTGTTGCATATCTTTGCAGTTCTGATGATAGTAAGGATCATGTGAAGGTTGCCTGCCAGTCGGCGTGGTGCTTACAGAATGATGTCAATTTTGTATTCCGAAACGAAAAGAATATTGAAACAGGACCTTTCTATATCCGAAATATATCGCTTCTTGCAGCCAGGGCCAGAAGATTCACAGCTTGTGGAGTAAATGCAGACAGGATCTTCCTAAGTTTTATCCAGGCAAAAAGGCATATATGTATCGGTGAACTTGAAAAGATGGGGCGCCTAGAAAAGTACAGAGCGCTGGATTATATTTCAGATCTGTACTATAGAGGATTGGTCACACTGAGCAATATGAATACAGACTGCATCTCTGCAGATACGGAGGTGATCTCCATTGGCTAATAAAAAATATAATATCGAAGAACTCCGCCAGGCAAGGAGCATGTGGACTGAACCGCTTATCAGTACTGTCCCTGAATCTAAAAGAAGTAGATATATGCTAAAAAAGCAGGCTGTAGATATGTACATAGATGGCGAATCTGTAAAAAAGATTACTGAAATGACAGGTATCCCCGGTTCGAGGATGGTATCGCTGATAGAAAGATGTCTTTCTTCAAATGATGCAGGGAATATTCTTGGATATCACGGCCTTTTAACAGGAAGTAAACCCTTTAGAGAAACGAGATCAGGACATGGCAGAGAGTTTGATCAGCTTCTGGAGAAGTATCCTCAATTGAAAGAGTTCATAATAGGGTGTTATTTTGGTGACAGGAAATATACGCTTGTCAGGAAAATGAACATAACATCACTTCATAGGTTATTTCTTAAAGAATGCCGCAATCTTGGCATCACAGAGTGGCAGTACCCATTTACTACAGAAAACCGTGGATATGTCAGCATGTGTGCCTATGTCCATAAACTTGAAGCTGATAACATTTCTTTAAATGCCAGAAGATTTGATAAAAATACTGCCCAAAAGCTAGCGTCTACAGGGATTGGTCACAGGCTTACAGTCAATCCGGTGGCTCCTTTTGCTACAGTACAGATTGACGGTCACATCATAGATATCGAATATGTAATTGATGTACCCAATACAGACGGCACTGTTAGCAAGGTTGTTGCTACAAGGGCGTGGTTAATAGCCGTGATAGATATAGCAACAAGATGTATCCTTGGATATTCCCTTTCTCAGGAATTTAATTACGACCAGTATGATGTCATGGATGCTATTAAAAATGCCATCATACCGAAAACTCTGCTGGATCTGACCATCGAAGGACTTCAGTATCCATCTAATGGCGGTTTCTATTCAACCGCGTTTTCTGATTTCAAATATGAAGTCTTTGATTCAATAATGCTGGATAATGCAAAATCGCATCTGTCAGCATACACGGTAGGAAAACTTGTAGATGAGCTTGGCTGCTGCGTTAACTATGGATCTGTTGCAACTCCCGAAACAAGAGGAATTGTTGAAAGATTTTTCGGAACGCTAGAGTCCAGAGGATTCCATATGCTGCCATCAACAACCGGGTCAGATACCAAAGATCCTGTCAGAAAAACCCCCGAAAAAAATGCAATAAAATATGATGTCACATATGAACAGATGACTGAACTGATAGATGTTCTCATAGCTGAGTATAATAACACACCCCATAAAGGGGTAGATGGACTTTCACCCTTAGAGTGCATGAGCTGCAAACTGTATCAAGCAGGGCTTTACCCATATGTGGCTGACGAAGATATGATCATATCAGTCATAGAACGTCTGAACATGAGGATGGACAAACGCACTGTCAGAGGTAGGGCAACACATGGCAAACACGCATATATTCAGTTTATGGGTACTGAGTATCGTAGCAAGATACTCTCTGCCACTGAACACTACCTTGGACAGTCACTAACCATCCTTTATGACCCCAGGGATATTTCCAGTATTGAGGCATATGATCAGGATGGCAGATATATAGACACGCTTAAGGCAAGTGGGGAATTCGGTACAAAATCACATTCCGTCAGGACGAGAAAGAATGCCCTGAAGCTTGCCAGAGAGCGTGGGAGATCAAAACTAATATTTGATACACCGATAGATGCATATATATCAAGCCTTGATGACAAGGGAAAGAAAAGCCGGAGAAACGCTACCAGGGCAGATATAGTCAGACGTGAGATTAGCAAGGGCATAGCAGCAGAACAGCAAAGTAATAATACATTTAACCTGGAGACTGTACGTAAAAAACAGGAAACTGGGGCTGTACTAAGGTATGAAGATATTAAAGGGCTTTCACCGGAAGACCTTTATACGTTGATGTTCCAAAGCAGAAAGGAGGGTTAATGCGTGTATTCTGCAAAAGAAGCTGTATCAGCTAATAATATATCAGAACAGTTCATATCACAGATGACTATCCGCTATCTTACTTCCCGTAAGCTTGTATTTCCGACTAAGAGCATCCTTGATGAAGAACGCAGAATCAATTCATGGCTCGGCATAGGAGCTTGTGGGAGTATTACTTATGGAAGAGCCAGGATAGGCAAGACGGTGTGCATGAACTATGTAGCTGAATCCATAAGAAATCAATATGGGAGCCGTGAAATGGTCATTATATGGAATGTGACTGACCACCCCGAAACTGAGAGAAACTTCTATGCCTCGATACTTATGGCTATGGGCTATGAATGTCCCAGATACAGCACCGCACTAATACTAAAAGAACGAGTTCTTAATGAGCTTATATTACGTGCTCACGAGACCCCCTTTAAGAAAGCAGTCATGTTCATTGATGAAGCCTGGAAACTAAGGGAAAAGGATTTTTACTGGCTTATGGATTTATATAACAATCTTAGCGGAAAAGATATCCAGTTATCTGTGTTCATGTACGGGACAAGGGAACTTAAGGATCTTAAGCATTCCTTTAAACTTCAGGGCAAAGATCAGATAGTTGGACGTTTCATGATCAATGAAAGCCAGTTCTTTGGTATACAGGATCCCAAAGAGCTCCAGTTCTGCATGGCTTCGGTAGATAAACTTCATGTTTGCATGACAGACTATGAAATATTATCGGATGGACTTGTGGATTTTTATTTTCCTTACGCAGATGGTAAGACCTTTTTTGATATCAGCAATGACTTCTGGGAAGCATTTCAGCGTGTAAGGATTCAAAAGAGGATTGCGTCAGAAGATATTCCCATGAAATATTTCATAGATTCACTGGTGATCTGCCTCAATATGCATGGAAAACTGGGAAGCTGTCCAATTGCATTCCCTACGAGAAAGGAACTTGAAAGTTGTGTAGCGCTTTCGGGCTATGGTGAATCAGATGATGAATACACTAAATAAAGAGGATTTACTTTTTTCCAGAAAATACAGATGGGATAAAAAATGGGTGAGACCTTATGAATCCATATTCAGCATTCTTGCAAACTTTTGCAGGGTCAACATATGTTCAAGTAAACATGCGCTCAAAATGCTTGGAGCTGAAGCGACCAACGAGAAGAAATATATAGAAGGATTTCAGATGGATGGACATTGCAGAAACAGTTTAGAAACAATCGAGTGCCTTAATAAAATTTTGCCCCAGTGGTATAAAGACAAAATGGAAATCTTTGCGCATATGGATTATAACACTGCAAGATCTTATTTTGGTACATATCATATGCGAATATGCCCCAAATGCCTGAAAGATGGATATCATAGCATAATCCATCAGTTCCATTATGTAAAGACCTGCCCTTTCCACCCGGGAACAGGGACGGATGGGAGATTTGTTTTTGAACATAATTTCTATCACGCTGAAGGAATCAGATGCAGTCCGTATGAGAAAGGGACAGGATTTAATGCTTATTTATTACCCCTTCCTTGTTGCAGGACTAATCCAAATGACTTTTATGATACAGATGTGATCAATAGATCTTTTGAAAAATATGGGAAAGTGTACACTTCAAATATAAGTTATCTTTATTCACCTATTCTTTCTAAAGAAGCAGATAAAACGCCTATAATATCGAAAATGTATGTTGATCGACGCCCGGAAACATATGATTGTTTTCAAGCGGGTTTCTTCACGTGGTTTAATCAGCAGAATGTAGTATATAACCCATTTGAGCGCATAAAGAAGTTCTTCCGTATTATGCCTGCAGAGTATGACTCTTATGATATGGTTGACTGCTTTTTATTCGCAAAATATATGTCTATCATAGGCAAGGGCATTTTCTCACTGTCAGAAAACGCTGTTAACACCTTACATTACGTGGACAGTATCCGTGATTCGGATATGACACTGCTCGCAATATGCTTCACATGGATAATGCAGGGCTTCGAAGAGCCCAGTGATGCTATCAGCGCAGCCTGCCTTGGACACAACATCCGGCCTGTAATGCAAAGAAATTTACGGTCATATACTCTGGAAGATGTTACTTGTGTAGGTGGGATGCGTTTTTACGAAATTGGCGAATCTGAAGCAGATAAAGTTTATCTTAAACTTTTCATCATGTCAGATATGATAGATGACCTATGGATCCAGTTTAAGAAATCAGCAACGTCTACAGGCGGAGTATATATATCTGATCCATGGAACACACTAATAATCCCGACATATCAGGTATTGTATCTGAAACATGAAGATATGTATGAAATAAGGAAATGCTAGCTGTTACTCTGTTGGAATTGACGAGGTAGGGCTAAAGTGTTATATTGTAACTAGAAAATAGTTGCAAGAGGAATTACTGTGCCAAAGAAATCAAAATTACTAGAAAAAATACTGTCCAAACCCGCACCGACAAGTTTTACAATAAGAGAACTGGACGCACTTATGAAGCAATGTGGCTGCGAAAAGTTCGAGGGCGGAAGAGGATCAGGAATAGGCTATTATCATGTTGAAACCAAGCGCATCCTTCAATTTGACGGTCCACACCCAGGCAATGAGCTGTACAGGTATCATGTAAAGATGGTCATAGCATTTCTTAAGGAAGTAGGTGAGATAGAATGATAAGTTCACTGATGGAATACAACGGATATCATGCAAAGGTAGAATTTGACCAGGAAGATCAGATTTTTATCGGTCATGTTCTCGGAATCAATGATTCTCTGAACTTTCATGGAGAATCGGTAAAAGAGCTTTCCCAGTCAATGCATGACTGTATAGATAATTACCTGGATTACTGCAAAAAGATTGGTAAAGAGCCTGAGCGTGAGTTTAAAGGCTCCTTCAATGTCCGTATTAAACCCGAACAGCACAAGAAAATTGCATTATATGCTGCCAATGAAGGAATCACAATAAACCAGTTTGTATCCAGAGCTATTGATGATGAACTGGACATCCTAGAAGGTTAGCCCAAAGACGCAATATTTTTGTTAATTCGCCGATTCGAGAACTGATAACTAAAGATGGATTTTATAATGGAAAGGCCTTGATGACAAGGCTTTTCTTTATTTGTTTCAACTATTAAAAAATAAGGGTATGAAACCTTTTCTGAGCAAATTAGATATGATGAGTTTAAAAAAGTTGTGGAGAAAATTAGGACATTATAATCTGTAGAAGTGATTCATTTCGCTGATTAGATTTCAGTTAAAACTGACTAAGACAAACTAAAGATTTAGGGGCTGAACTAAGTGATAACTATTAAAGAATCAACATATGATGATATCAAGAATATACAAAACCTGTGGGCAGATGAAGACGTCATGCAGTATATCTGGCCAGGAGGATTGCATGAGACAGGGGAAGCAGTACGAGAATGGTTAGATAGATTCATATCTGCAAGACCAAAGCAAAATCATTATTCAATTTTTGAAGATGGCAAATACTGCGGTGAGACTCAATATCGTATTGATTCGGAAACTAAAAATGCTTCTTTGGATATTAAGTTATTTGAATTTGCCAGGGGCCGAGGGATTGCAACGCAGGCGCTACTATACTCTATTCAAGAAGCTTTTAAACAAGGAGCTGAAAATCTGTGGGTTGATCCCCATCCAGCTAATGCCAAGGCAATAAATTTGTACCGTAAGTTGGGATTTATTCAGAAAGAAATGCCTGAGTATGTTATTGCTTTAGGAGAAGATCCTTCTCTTTATATTTACATGGAACTGGGTAAAAAAGAATTCAATGATAAGTTTGAAAAATCTTGCGGGGCAATAGTATACACTATAGACGGTGGAGTAATAAAATATCTTTTAGTTGAGGAGATGAGCGGATCTCACAGCTTTCCAAAAGGACATATGGAAGAAGGCGAGACTGAAATAGAAACTGCGCTTCGTGAAATAAAGGAAGAAACAAATCTGAAAGTCGAGTTAGACACTGAATTTAGAGCAAGCGAACAGTATACGCTTTCAGAAAAACCTGGAGTGACAAAGCAGGTAGTTTATTTCCTTGCTAAGTATAAAGACTCATCTCCGAGCATAACAAGACCAGACGAGGTCAAAGCTCTGAAGATTCTTAAACTTGAAGATGCTATCAATACCATAGAGTATGATAACAAAAAAGAGATGCTTAAAAAGGCTGATAGCTATCTTAAGAGTAAGGCAGAGAATACTTTTTAAATTTCAGTATATATGACAATAGAGAGGTTGATATGAATTTTCTATTTGTAGCACTTGGTGGTGCCTTGGGTGCAGTAGCGCGATATGCAATAAGTCTGATTCCTGTTAAGACTTATTTTCCGATATTAACTCTGATTACAAATATCCTCGGTGCCATACTAATTGGATTCGTTGTTGGAATTACCAGTAACCGAGAAAGTGTATCTGATAATACCATTCTTTTCTGGAAGACAGGGGTGTGTGGAGGTTTTACCACATTCTCTACATTTTCCCTTGAAGCTTTTAATTTGTTTGAGAAGAAACAATATATGAATGGCGGATTATATGTGGTACTGAGTTGTTGTTGCTGCATATTTGGAATTCTATGCGGAAAGAAACTTGCGACGATAATAAAACTTTGAATTTCAGGATAATGAAATAAGCAAATCGGGATTAGTGGAGTAGAACATGGATAAAAAAAGGGCTTTGTCTGGCGCCATAATATTTATAACCCTGATGGGAATCGTAAGTCTGTTTTCGGACATGACTCATGAAGGCGCCAGAAGCATATTGGGCGAATATCTGAACCTCGCAGGGGCATCCGCTACAACCATCGGATTTGTGTCCGGTATAGGAGAATTGTGCGGGTATTCACTAAGGCTCATATCCGGATTTATAGCAGATAAAACGAAGAAATACTGGACATTTGTTATCACAGGCTATGTAATACAGGCTCTGGCGATTCCTGCACTGGCACTCGTACCT
>NZ_AUJJ01000027.1:0-68724 GCF_000424165.1 Butyrivibrio sp. AE3006
TGTCCATAAGATACATAAATCGAATGTTAACCCTACAGTTTTCTTGAAGTCCTCTTAGTGAAATATATCCTTCACTCATAAAACCGAATAGTACGGTTTTCAGCATTTTGACTGGATTATATCTGATTCTGCCAAGCTTATGCTCTGGCACATTTTTCAGATACTTCTCAAGATTCATACCTCCCACGAGTTCGTCAAAAGTAAAAACCGGATCACAGATATCCAAACAATCTGAAATAAAAAATGGTAAAACGCCCTGATTTATAGTATTATAAGAATTGGTTTGATTGTTCATGGTAATATTTTACCATGAAAAAAGAGAAGTAATTGGCTGTTTCCAGCTATTACTTCTCTTTTTTCATGGACTGATTATTTCACAGCCCCTTATTTTTTGCTTTAAACCGGATTTTCCTTGATATATTCATCAAGTATCTCTGCCGCATCTCCGATTATCTCGGCGCAGGGACGCTTTTTATAGTATTCCTGAGTTCTTGCTTCAGGAGTTGGAACATCATGCTTTACGCTAAGTCCAAGCATGTCGCGACAGACGATGCTGCCGTGTTTTTCCTCAAATCTACGGGCCAGCTCCTGAATTCTTGCATAATGATCAGCCTTCACTTCACCGGTTTCCGGACCGTCATATCCGTATAAAAGGCCGGTAACCATGAACATTCCGCTGACGCTGCCGCACACTTCACGAAGTCTTCCCATACCGCCTCCAAAGGATGACGCCATCTTGGAAAGTGTGGATTCATCAATAGGAAGTAAATCCTTAAAAGCCAGTACAATAGACTGGGAACAGTTATATCCATTCAGGAAATTGGCCATTGCTATCTCTCTTCTTGTCATTACATATCACTCCAAAATCATTTTCTTTTTCATTCTATCATAGGAAAGTCCCCTTGTTTAGAGATAATGGAACATCCATAGGGCAAGAATAAGAGTAATCTGCGCAATAAATAGCAAGAAAGATTATATTAAATCGTGCAGAATAATTGTACAAAATATTATTATGATTGACGTTTCCGCATTCTATTTTAAAAAATTGGGAAAACAAGCTTTTACAGAGGTGAAAAATGAGCGCATACAAGACTGGTGTTTACAGAAATATTTTTAAAGAAATCGGAAAAACCGAAGAAGAAATCGATGTAAAAATAAAAGAGGCCGTTCAGACCTTTTTCTATGATGAGGAAGAACGAATTTACCACACAGCAGGTGATGATATGGGATATCTCACCGACACGGGAAATGATGATGCCAGAACTGAAGGCATGTCCTATGGCATGATGATGTGTGTTCAGCTGGATATGAAGGAAGAATTCGATAGGATCTGGAAATGGTCCAAGACCTATATGTATATGGATGAAGGTGAAAATGAGGGCTATTTTGCCTGGTCCTGTCAGACTGACGGAAAAAAGAATGCCTACGGCCCCGCTCCCGATGGAGAAGAATTCTACGCCATGGCTCTGTTTTTTGCATCCCACAGATGGGGTGACGGCGAAGGCATCTTCAATTACAGTCAGCAGGCGAAAGATATCCTGAAAGCCTGCCTCCATAAAGGCGAAAACGGAAGAGCCGGCGCGCCCATGTGGAACAGAGAAAATCATCAGATTCTGTTCGTTCCCGGATGCCCGCATACAGATCCTTCCTACCACCTTCCCCATTTCTATGAGCTTTTTGCAGAATGGACAAACGAGGAGGATAGAGAATTCTTTGCAAAGGCAGCTGAAGTAAGCAGAGAATTCCTTGTAACAACCTGCCACGAAAAAACAGGTCTTAATCCCGAATATGCCAACTTTGACGGAAGCCCTATGGACAAGGTTCTTCCCTGGGGACAGTTTGGCGACTTCTTCAGCGATGCCTACAGAACCGCAGCAAACATCGGCCTTGATGCTGAATGGTTTGGAAAAGACAAGGGACATTATGACATTCCTCTTAGAATGATGAGATTTTTCGGAACAGATCTTGAGGCCGTAAGATGTGCCTACAAGGTAGACGGAACGCCTCTTGAGAGACCTGTCCTCCACCCTCTTGGACTTTTATCAACAATCGCCCAGAGTGCCCTGGCAATTCCTTACAGCGACGACGCTAAGAGCGATTTTGCAGAAGCTAAAAAGTGGGTTGAATGGTTTTGGAATCAGCCCCTTCGCAAAGGTGTCAGAAGATACTACGACAACTGCCTCTACATGTTCGCACTGCTGGCTCTTTCAGGAAAATACAGGATTTGGTAAAAAGGAAAGCCATATCCGCTTTAATGAAATAACTCCCCTTAAGAAGACTCCGGAAATATCCATCAAAGTCTCTCAAGGGGAGTTTTGTTATATTTTTCCTGATGCGATAAACTTACGCAATTATTTCAAGCAATGCATCCTTCAGATTTTCCTTCACATCAAGGGATCTGATATAGGCTGTCTTATCGAGGTTCTCCTCCTGAAGCTTCTTGTAAAGAACTTCCTTCAGATCATAGCTGATCTCGCATCTCTTAAGAAGTCTGTAAAGTTCATCAACTCTATGCATTCCGGAAAGACAAACATTCTCGATAACAATAGTAGTCTTCTCGCCTGAATTGTAGGTGATACCTGCAATGTGAGCCTGTCTGCGTACAGAATCATAACAAACCTCACCTGTGCCGCTAACACAAGCACCCTCTTCCACTCCGCAGAGAACAAGGCTGATTTGTCTCTTAGCAGGTACAAGCTCGGTATTTCCTGTTGCAGGATAAATCTCTACTGTAAGTTTCTTTGAAGCTGCATCGTATTTCTGAGTAATCTTAGTTAAAGCTCCAACACCATCTGCATAAGCATTGCTTATTCCATCATCCTCAAACAGCTCATATTCGCCGTCAGCGCCAACGCCAAGGTAAATATCAAGGGCTTCGGGACACTTATTAATATCCTCTGAAGCTTCGCTGTCCATGGGCACGATTCCACCTTCTTTTATGAGCACAGGAATGTTCTCGATGGGACGATAGAGGTTACGAATTTCTTCACCCTCATAGATATTGCCGCCCATAATATCGATCCATCTGCCCTTAGGAATGAAGGCATGAACATGAGCCATCTGAAGCTCAGAATCAAGCTTTTCTGTAATAGGGAAGGCAATCATCTCAGAACCAAAATAGTAACCGTTTCTGGACTCATAAGCACCCTGAACATCAGGTGAATCATAGTACAAAGGTCTGATTACAGGCACATCCTTATTCCATGCTTTATAACCCTCAGTATAGAGGTAAGGCACCATCCTATGGCGAAGTCTCATGTAATCATCAACCACTGATCTCATGGGCTGCGGAAGATTCCAGGGCTCTTTAAAGAAGAATGGATTACTTGAGCTGTGCAGTCTCATAATAGGTGAGAAAACACCAAACTGAACCCATCTGCAGGTTCTCTCCGTATCCTCTTCTCCGTGCATGTGGCCACCGATATCGTGACTCCACCAGCCGTAACCCACATTGGATGCGGTAGAAGTAAAGAAAGGCTGCACATTAAGGCTTGTCCATGTGGCATAGGCATCACCGGAAAAACCTATAGGATATCTGTGGCTTCCTACTCCTGCATATCTTGAGAAAATCATGGCTCTCTTGCCGCGACGAAGCTGATCAAGATAATGATAGTGGTTCAAAATCCAAAGGGGATCCACATTACCCTGACGGGCTTTAGTGCCCTGTTGCCAGTCAATCCACCAGAAATCTACGCCGTCATCCTCATAGGGATGCATTACTTCTTCAAAATAGGTATCAACGAATTTGGGATCCATCAGATCAAAGCTGACAGCCTCCTCATTCTCCATATCAACACCCATTCTCTTTGCTACTCTCTCGTAGCACTCCTCAAAACCTCTGATTCCGTCAGCGGGATGAAGATTCAGAGTGATAGCTTTTCCACGCTCCTTCAGAGTCTTTAAAAATCTTCTGTAATCCGGGAAATACTCTTTATTCCAGGTGTATCCGGTCCAGCCTGTACCATACTTCTCATCGATTTCGGTAAGGTGCCAGTCCATATCGATAACTGCAACAGAAATCGGAACCTTCTCCTCAACGAATTTATCCATCAGTGCCAGGTAGCTCTCTTCTGTGTACTTTTCATATTTGCTCCACCAGTTTCCAAGGGCGTATCTGGGGATCATGGGAGTCTTGCCGCAAAGATAATAGAAATCCTTGAGGGTACGGTAATAATCGTTACCATAGCCAAAGAAATATACATCCTCCTCGGGATATTCTCTATCCTTGATCTCTTCGCCTTCAAGCTCGCAGCTGTCCCCATCCATAAACCACGCGTAGCCGTCTCTGGAGATAAGGCCGTTGCCGTAGATAATGATACCGTTGGTCTCATCGAGGGTTCTGACTGTTCCCTTAAGATTTCGTCCGACCTCGCCGTAATGCCATGTCACCTTCTCCTCGAGGAGCTCAATTGAAAGGCCCATAGAGGTAAAGAATTTCTTGTCATAAGTAACCTTAAGTCTTGCGGTTTTGAAAACAAGCCTTTCGTCAGTATCCTCAAGGATCTCAAAATCCACCTTGGGAAAATCTCTGTTTAAAACGGTCTGAGTTGCATTGTCTGTGAAGTGTCCGTCTTTTTCATATTCAAGACGGAGCAGGCTATCCGTCAGTAAACTGATTCGATAACCTGCTCCCTGAATAATATTCTCCTGCGGACAAATTGCACCTAATTTGAATGTCTGCATTTTAAATATCCTTTTCTGTCTTATTTGTTGGCCTGATATGTGCTATAGGCATCCTGCTGTATCTGAATGAAATCATTATAACCCATAGCTTCAAGGGTTCCAATATAATCATTCCACTGCTCATCTACTCCGCCTTCTGTTACCCATGTAGCCTGTGTAGCTGTTACATAAGCATCGATATCTGTGAAAAGAGTAGCCAGTGTGTTCAGCTGATCAGTTGTGTAACTTACGTTAGGATAAGCTTCCTTAGCGTACTTTCCAAGTTCCTTATCAAGTGCAAGCTTGGAAGCATCACCGTTCTCAGCTGCGTATGAAACCTTATCGTTAAATCCTTCAGCTACATACTTGGGACCAAAGTCACGAACTGATTGGATCCATGCAAATGTATCAGCTGAGTTGCCATCCTGAGGCTCAAGAACTGTATAAGTTCCGTCTTCTTCCTTCTCAACACCGATACCAAATGATCCGTAGAAGTTCTGGATTGAAGCATCCTCTGTGTAGAACTTGTCGATCCATGCAAGAAGGGGACCGGGATTCTCACACTTGCTTGTCACTACGAACTCATATCTTGAGTAGTTCATGTGCTCAGGATCTGAAGATACATACTGATTGCCATCGGGACCTGCAAGAGCGGGAAGAGCCACATACTCTCCTGCGTTTGCACCGAAGGTTGAATCTGCTGTCCATCCGGGTGCAGCACCAACGATAGGTGTCTCATTCATGAGCTTGGCATCACGCATTGAGGAATCCTCTGTGAAAAGCTCGGGATCGATAAGACCGTTTACATAGCAGTCGTGCATCCACTCAATACCTGCCTTGTACTCCTCAGATGTAGGAATGTAAACCGGTGAGCCATCCTTAACTGTCATCATGTATGTTCCGTCAGCACCAATTGTTGTTCCAAAGGGCAGGCAGAAGAACATAACTGAATCAGCATAGCCCTGTCCGAAAGGAATCTCATCTGACGGATCGCCGTTGCCGTTTGCATCATTGTCTCTGAATGCAGCAAGACAATCCTCGAATTCCTTATATGTTGTAGGAACTTCAAGACCAAGGTTATCAAGCCATGTCTTGTTGATGAACATCTGGTTACTTACTGTAGGTCTGCAGGGCTTCTTGGAAGGAAGACCATAGATGTGACCATCAGCAGATGTTGCAAGAGCCTTCATTGTAGGATCTGACTCCATAACAGCCTTGAAGTTAGGCATGTACTCATCAATGTAGTCATCAAGTGCGATGAATGAGCCTGTATTTGTCAAAATATCTGACTCTGAAAAACAGATTGATCCAAGGAATGCATCTGGAAGATCGCCGCCTGCAAGAAGAACTGCCTTCTTGTCAGCCCAGTCTGAATTAAGGATTGTATCCCAGGAAAGGCTGATTCCTGCTTCTTTTGCAGCCTCATCCGGAAAACCTGTGTGATAATCTTCGCCCCAGTCTGCCCATCTGACTGTTGCTACTCTGTAACCACCCTCTGCAGCCTTATCATCTGCTTCTCCTGCAGATGCAGCCACAGGTGTTTCTCCGTCATTTACTTCTGTTGTCTGAGTTGATGCACCGCCACCACAAGCGGTAAGTGTCAGTGAGAGCGCCATAGCGCCGGCAAATAAACCATACTTTTTGTGCATTTTCATACTCCTTCTCTCATAAAATATATTGTATATCATTTATCCCTTCACTGCTCCTATCATGACACCCTGATTGAAATATTTTTGTAAGAATGGATAGAGCATCATTATCGGCAGTGTAGAAACCACTATTGAACCGTACTTCATCATGTCCGAGAGCTGTCTGAGCTCCTGTGCCATGGTTCCGGTTGCTGCTCCCAGAAGTGATTCATTAGCAATGAGAATTCTTCTGAGCAAAAGCTGCAGAGGAATAAGCTCCTCATTTTGCAGATAAATAAGTGCGTTGAACCAGGAATTCCAGTGTCCCACCGCTGTCCAAAGTCCCACTACCGCAATAACCGCTTTTGAAAGCGGTACTGCGAATTGCAGGAAGTACCTCATGGTGCTGCAGCCGTCTATCTGTGCTGCCTCCCACAAGGACTCAGGGAGAGAATTTTGAAAGAAAGTTCTTGCTACTATTATGTTGTAAGTGGATACCGAAAATGGCAGAACCATAACCAGGAAAGTGTCAAGGAGTCCAAATTGTTTGACTATTAGGTAGGTTGGTATCAGTCCTCCATTTACAAACATTGGTATGATATAAAAGATGTTTATCCACTTTCTTCCCGGAAGGTCTTTTCGGGACATTGCATAGCCGGCTGTAATATTAACCACAAGAGCAACCGAGGTGCCGACTATTGTATAAATAATGGTGTTCAAATAGCTTTTCCAGATCTGGCTCTGCTCGAAAAGCTTTTGGTATCCCCTTACATCAAATGACTTAGGCCAAAGCCACACTTTTCCGCTGGCTACATCTGCAGGATTACTGAAAGATGCAATTATTACAAACCAGAGCGGATATATAACCATAATGATCATCAGGACGGCGATCACGTGGAACACAATATTTACCACGGCATCCTGCGTTAATCTTTTTTTCTTAACCATGAAAATAATCTCCTCAAATGATGTTCTGCTCTTTTTCATGCTTTCGCAGGATTATTTAGAACAGACTGCTCTCTGTGAGCTTTCTCGACATCAGATTTACAAGCAAAAGTACTATCACGTTAACTACCGTATTAAAAAGACCAATGGCGGTAGACAAGCTGTATTGCATGCTCTGCATACCCATCTTGTAAACGTACGTCGAGATGATCTCACTGCTCATGATGTTCTGTACGTTCTGCAGAAGGAAAACCTTCTCAAAGCCTATTCCAAGGATGCTTCCTGCTCTGAGTATCAGCAGAACCATGGCTGTAGGAAGGATCATGGGTATATCTATAAATCTGATTTTCTGAAGTGTACTTGCTCCGTCAACTGTGGCTGCCTCATAGTATGTGGGATCGATTCCCGCAAGGGCTGCAAGGTAGATAATGCTGTCCCATCCAAGATGCTGCCAGATATCACTCCACACATACACATGCTTAAAACCTGTAGCACTTGCCATCAGATTTGGAAATTTTGCTCCGAAAAGATTAAACAGGTTAGCAAAAAGTCCGCTTGAAGGTGACAGGAATATAAGTATCAGGCCACACATAACCATCGTTGAAATAAAATGAGGCAGATAGGTAATTACCTGAAAAACCTTCTTGAACATTTTTGTTTTCATCTGATTACACATAAGCGCTAACAGAATCGGAAGAGGGAATCCAACAACGATACTGTAAAGGCTTAGTACCAATGTGTTTTTGATGGTCACTCCAAACTGATAGGATTTGAAGTACTGCATGAAGTTTTTAAAGCCTACGAATTTGCTCCCCAGTATTCCCAAAGCAGGTGAATAATCTTGAAAAGCAATCACGATTCCTATCATCGGCAGGTACGCAAAACACAATAGAAGAAGTGCCGATGGCAGGAGTAACAGATAAAGTTGATAGTGTTTCTTTACGTTTCTTAACTTGTTTTTCATTGTGCGCTCCTTTTGTTCATGAATCAGATAATAGATTTTTTGAGTTTGTAAAAATAGCACATTTTGGTTCACTGCATAGCACTTTTTTGACAAGGTTTTTTAAAACTATAGATTGCACAATCTTTTCTTTATATAATGAATTCATGAAAAATAAGAAACGCGCACGGTCATACCCCGTTGTCCAGGTTTTAAGCAAAACTGTGTATCTCGCTATTCCGGTCATCATTTTATTCGTAGTGGTGAGCTGGTTTTCTTTTTCAGAGATCAGAAAACAGAACAATCTGGCAGTGGAGAACACCGTAAATATCTATCAAACTGAATTAGAGCACAGACTGTCGGCCATAACTCACTTTATTCAGTGGACTGTGGTACACGATCCCATATTGGATGATTTTTCCAGGGAAAAGCACATGGGCGATTACAGAAAAGCCAGCAATGAGCTGCGCCTTCGCGTAAGTGACATGCAATATTCCACAGGAAATGAATACCAGTATTTTTTCTATTGGGATGAAAAGGATATCTTTTTCAATGCATCTGAGATCAAGGTTGATTACGACACCTATAAAGAGATCAGAGAAAAAATAAGATCGGATGTGAAAAGTAAGGCTGACCCTACAGGAAGCTTTTCCTGGAAGCCTTTCACCTTTGGCGGCAAAGAATTCCTGTATTACACGATCACTTACATGCACAGAACCTTTGCCTGCATTGTTTCAATGGAAGATATTCTCTCGCCTCTCAATTCCCTGAATCTGGGCGAGTATGGATCAATCAGCACCATCAGTGAAAATGGCGAGACTTTCTACAGAACAAAGGAAGGCCCTGAAGGAATTATCAGAAGTGTGTACAACAGGATTTATTTCCCTGCAAGTAAATCCGGTCTGCCCTTCTCTCTTGCCATCGATTCAAGAGTTCTGGGAAACTACGGAAAACTGTTCGTGCTGCAGGTCATTGTATTCCTTGCTGCCCTGATGCTGAGCTTCATAATGGCGGGATATATTCTTGTGAGCTATAAAAAGGTCATCCTGCCAATTAAGATGTTTTCAAAGAGTCTCTCTGAGATGGACTCTGTTTCCGATGGTGAAGGTCTGGACCTTACCGACAGCAAGATTCAGGAGCTTAACCAGATAAATGAGCAGTTCAAGAACCTGATCCATGAGATAACAAGGCTCAGAATCGACATTTATGAAGCTGAGCTTGATAAAAACAAATTCATGATCCACTTCCTGCAACAGCAGATAAAACCTCACTTTTACCTAAACTGCCTCACAACTGTGGACAGCATGGTGAGCCTTGGTGATATCGACGCAGCAAAAAAGATGCTGATGTTTACATCAAAGTACTTCCGCTATCTTTTCCAGGTGGACATGAACACAGTGCCTCTCATAAATGAGGTGCAACATATAGAGGATTATCTGTCAATTCAAAACATGAGACTTAGCCGCTCTACGCTGTACGAAGCGGACATTCCAAGTGAGTGTAACAGCATGGAGATTCCTCCCCTGCTGCTTATCACTTTTATTGAGAACTCCGTAAAACACGCTGTTCCTCCGGAGGGTGAAAGCCTGAAGATATGGATAAAATGTAGAATGATGAATCACAACGCCATGGAAATCGTCATCTGCGACAATGGCCAGGGCTTCTCAAGAGATGTCCTCACCAAGATAAGGAACGGCGAAGATATGGAGGAAGATGGCAACCACATCGGCATTACCAACTGCATCAAGCGTCTGGGACTGCTTTATGACAACAATTTCAAGCTCCTTACGGAGAACAACAAACCCCGCGGTGCAAAGATAACTCTGCGAATCCCGGTAAATGAAAAATGAGGTACGAATGAACATTTTACTGGTTGATGACGATCGTTTTGTCATCGCAGCACTTGAAAAAAATATGGACTGGGAAAGCCTTGGTATTACCAATGTTTTCACCGCTTATGATATTAAAAGAGCTCAGGAGATACTGGCAAATAACACAGTTGATCTGCTTCTCAGCGATATAGACATGCCACAGGGCAGCGGTCTTGACCTCTTAGGTATTTTGCGTGAACAGGGAAACAGCATACCCGCTATTTTCCTAACAAATTACGCAGATTTTTCCTATGCAAAAAGAGCACTGGAGCTGCGATCCTTCCACTATTTCCTAAAACCCATAGATTATGATGAGATGGCAAAAATCATAAAGCAGGCGCTTTTGGAGGTAACCTCCGATGGCCGTGATATGGCCACTTCCATGTCCAAATTATGGTATGACTATCTGATAGACAGGCGCATCACCTATAAGGCTCTCATGTCCGATATGAACAGGCATCAGGTCTTTGAAAAGGGAATTCCCTCATACATAACATGCCTTATCCAATTCGGTGACGGTAAGCTGGATGATGACAGAGGAATGATGGCAGCCCGCATAAGGCATATTACCGAGTCCATCTTCGGAAGTGCTTTCACCTCCCAGGGCGTACTTATCCCCTATCAGTCAGAGGATTTCATTCTGTTTGCTCTTATACCTGTAGATGGTGATGAAGCCGTAGGTGCAAGACTACGACCTCTTTTTGGCGAATTATATTACTCATTGTCAGATGAATTTGGAGTTAATCTCAGGCTTTTCCTTAGTTCTGAAAAGAAGGTAAGCGAGATTCCGGATGTTCTGGACAGTATGCTAAACATGAGAACCATGCCCTTTGATGAAGAATCTTCCATCATCTACATAGATGAAACCTCAGTAACTACGCTGCTTCAGTATGTGGATGCACATTTTACGGAAGATATGAGCCGCGAGCATCTATCGGAGCTGTTCTATTTTGCGCCGGATTATATCACCAAGATTTTCAGAAAAGAAACCGGCATGAGTTTTAAGAATTACATAATAGAAAAGCGTTTGGATCTTGCCAGAAAGCTCCTGCAGACTACAGATTATTCTGTCAGGGACATTTCCCTGAAGGTAGGCTATGACAACTACTCCTACTTCACAAGACTTTTCAAAAAAAGCTTTGGTGTAACGCCTGTGGAATTCAGGGGGAAATAAATCCGGTTCGTCGTGCTACACAAAAATCCCACAAAGGATGTCACCGTTTCGGTTTCGTAGGACTTCCTTTGTGGGATTTTATTTAATCATGAAAATTTCATTTTACCGGTTGCTGTATAGTTCTCAAACATTTCTTTATATCTATCGAGTACTTCGGCATCCTCATGGGAGACTTCCCTGTTTCCTTCAGATCCCAGGGCCAGAATAAACTGTCCAAGCATATAATAGCCATAAACAAATACGCCGTTTTCATTAGGACCATAAATGATACATTCCTTGTGGCCATCGGCTTCTCCGACTCTGGGCTCACCAAAGACTGTTTTCACCTGTCCGTATTTTTCACAAAACTCCTTCACGGAGATTTTCATCTTGGCGATTCGTTCCTTGTGAGCATTGATATTACTCATTATAAGTACCATCACAATTTCAATCAGTATTAGAACCGCAGAGGGTAATCCCTTCTCAATATCCGTGACAATATAAAATACAGCAAATGCTATAAGGCACAGAGCAAACATACGCATGACAAGCGCCATATTCCTGTCCACCTTAAGATCGATCACCTCTCCCGCAGACGTTGCCATAAATGCAAGACCTTCCATCATCAGCAAAAACACAACAACCATGCCTTTTCCATTCGAATGACTGATATAAAGATAAACTGTGCCAAAGGCCATGAGCCCCATGCCTATGATATCGCTCAGAACATTTGTCATTCTGTAGCCTATATGATCCGAAAACCACCCATATATCATCTGCAGCCTGAAGTAGCCAATCATGAATAAAAATATGGAAATTCCCAGAATTACATAGGATGTAACCGTCAGATTCCTTGGCAGAAAAAACAGGACCACGTATGACAATACCAGGGCAAGAACATTTATCCAGTTATGTTTCATATCTCAAAAACCTCTTTCTGCGCTATTTAAAGCCTTTCCCATTATAGCATGCAAAGAAAAAGCAATTACAGCTTGCCTGCAATTGCTATTTCCATTTTTTAGCTAAATTTATTTATATTTGTCATATGTGATCTTACCATTTTTAGCCACCCAGAGTTTTTTCCCCTTGGCTTTAACAATGTAAGTAACATTGACCTTTTTGATTCCCTGCTTCTTAATGTCTTTTCTAAGCTTAGTAGTAGTACTCTTAAAAGAATCACGGGTTTCATTGTAGTAATTTCCGCCCATTAACTTGAGCATGGCAAAGGTTGAATCATCCTGATCCATATTAAGCGTGAAAGTGAAATTATATGCTCCTTTCTGCTTTTTGTAAGTGACCTTTACTTTGCCGACAAAAGAACCTGCTTTAGCCGCCTTTGTATACTTGGCGCAGATTCGCTTTGCCACCTTGTCATAGTTTGCTGCGCTTGCCGTTGTTCCCACTACTGCAAAAATAGCGATAAGTGCTACAAGCACTACTCCTCCGATAATAATACCTTTCTTGTTGTTTTTCATAATGTCTCCTCCATTTGTATTATCAGCCTTTTATTGGCTTCTTTATCTTTTACCGCGATTCGATAGTAGCCCTTCCCAAGGCCCTCGAAATTCGCGCAATCACGAATCAGTATACCACTGTTTAAGAGTTTCTCATACAAATCTTCTTCGCTATACACCAGAAAAAAGTTGGTATCTGAAGGATAAACTTTACAGCCTTTGCGCATGAAAGCATCCATCAATTGTGCTCTCTCTTCTTTTATGTACTTATTGGACTTCTCCACAAAATCGCCGGACATAAGATGCTCTGCGCATGCTACTCCTACGCTCTGGGCGAAAACAGACATGTTCCACTCAGGAAGATATTTTGACAGGTTCCTGATATTCTCCTTAGACGAAATGGCATAACCCACCCGTACTCCGGGTATCGAGAAAAGCTTGGTATATGCATTGATTATGAAAAGCTTCGGACACAAATCCAGATAGCAAACTGCACTTGGATTCTGCATTGTCAGATTTAGAAAACACTCGTCAACGATAAGTGCTGTGTCTGTAACGGCGCATGTTTTCACAATTTTATCAAGTACCTTAGGTGTTATGCACCTTCCTGTGGGATTATTTGGATTCGTGATGATCACAAGGTCCGTGGATTCATCGATTCTGTCGGCAAAATCCTCTCTGAGTTCAAAGTCCTCATTTTCGATACATTGATACATTGATGTATTGACATCACAACATGCCATTAATGCATGCCTGTATCCGTAAAAGCTTGGCACAGGAAGCAATACTTTCCCGGGATTTAGCATCTTTACTATGGCAAAAATCAGTTCTGATGCACCGTTTCCGCCGATAATGTTTTCTGATGTAAGACGTAAATCCGGATTTTTAGTACTACTATCCCCGGTCTCCTCTCCTGCTGCGGCTGCAAAATCCGATAAATGCTTATTCTCCGCTTCTGCGACCTTCTCTCTAAAGAGCTTCTGAGTAATATCAGGATATTTATCTACGTCATTTATCGCATTGCGAAGGGCGTTCATCACCTGCTCCGGGCATGGATACGGGTTCAGATTTACCGAAAAGTCATATTCTATTTTCTTGTCGTATATTTCTCCGCCGTGAAGCACTAAGTTCCTCCAGTTATTCAAGCTCCGGCCACCAAGATATGCCGTCTTCATTCTAAACTCATCTTATTATTTGATTAAAAACCACGCTAAAAATCCAATCGCCAGCAGCATGCAAAGGCACAGATACGCAGTAATATACATCAGTGTACAGGCCCGCTTTATGTCATCAAGCTCAATCTCTCTGACAGGATCCCCGATGAACGGCTTTTTCACCAATTTGCCAAAATAATAGGCATCTCCTGCAAGCTGCAGTGATAAAGCTCCTGCGCAGGCGCTCTCTGTCTGTGCAGAATTGGGACTCTTGTGGTTATATCTGTCCCTTTTAAAAATTCTGAATGCATCCTTTCCGGAGAAGCTTTTCCCGCCCAGAAAAGCTCCTAAAATCATCAACAGAGCGCTGATCCTTGCAGGTATATAATTCACCACATCATCAAGCTTTGCCGCTGCTCTGCCAAAATATTCATATCTGTCGTTGTGATAGCCAACCATAGAATCCATGGTATTTATGGACTTGTATAAAAAGCCAAGAACCGGTCCGCCTATAAAGGTGTAGATGAGAGGCGCAATAACGCCATCTGAGGTGTTTTCCGCAATCGTCTCTACAACTGCTCTCTCAATGCCCTTTTCATCAAGGTTAGCCGTATCTCTGCCCACAATCATGGAAACCGCATATCTGGCATCCTCTATGGTTTTATCCCGAAGCGCATAATACACCTTCATGCTCTCTACCCTTAGGCTTTTTGCAGCCAGTATGTAGCAGGTCAGCACAGCTTCAAGAGCAATGCCTACATAAGGATGAATTGCATAGACGCCACGCATCAACCCCAGCGTCACCACCACAGTCAGCATAGTCACGATTATGCATAGAAAAACTCCTCTTACGAACTCGCTTCTGTTATTCCTCTTTTTTCCCTCTGTTTTTCCCAAAAGCGTCTTGTCCAAAAAGCTTATCAGGTTACCTATAAGCCTTATGGGATGCGGAATATTCCAGGGATCACCGATTATCTGATCCAGGCAAAATCCGATGAAAAACGCTGCTATATGATAAATCATCAATTTAATAAATATCCTCTCACAAAATCGCTAATACTATCAGCAAAAAGGCTTCGCCCATAACCACAAAAAATCCCGCAGTATCACCGCTTACACCGCCAAACTGCTTGTCACAGAGCTTTTTATACCACAGGCAAAAAAGGCATCCTGCCGCTGCGCAGACGACGCCTGCCAAAAGATTCTGATATACCATAAATGCTATAGCCAAAACTGCCTGAATACTAAGAAAAATCACATCACCGCTGCTGCTTTTCCCTGTTTCCATGTTAAGCATTCCGTCCTTTTTGGCATTCCTGAAAACTATGCTGGTGATGCCGCAAAGAGCTCTTATCAGAAAATAGGATGCCATATAGATATAGACCAGTGAAAAGTCCTCTTTAACCATGGCTGATCCAAGGAGCAGATAGAGAGCCGCAAGCCAGATAAGGAGTAATGTTCCGACACTTATTACCGCAAAAGCGCCGATATGAGGATCCTTCATGATTTCAAGCTTTTTCTCCTTAGGCTGATATGAATGCAGGGCGTCCTGAACATCCATGAATCCATCCACATGAAAGCCGCCGGTTACGATAAGCGGGAGCGCCGTCAAAAGGAGTGTCATCACCATCACAGGTAGCGACAGCCTGACTCCTACATATATCAAAAGGTAGGAAAGTCCGCCGATCACAGCCCCCACAAAGGGCAGAAATGAAATGGCATGCTTCATGTTTTCCTCATCCCATTCAAATATGGGCATCGGAATCTTCGAATATAATGAAAATGAAATTATTATGCTCTTAATTATTTTCAATTACCCATTCTCCGTCTTTTATCTCATAAACAGTGTCAGATAATGCCTTAAGTCTGCTGTTTACCATATCGATCAGTTTAGCGTACCTTTTGGTATCTTCATCGTAATTCTCATCTTCAAGGGGAAAATGATTCGTGACGATGACCATGTTTTTCGATACGCTGCAAAGCTTTTTCACTGAATCCGTGATGTAATCCGCAAGAGCATCATCGCTCAACCCCGCATTATTTTCATCATGCATCTCATTGCCGATAAGATTGGACATACACTCTAAAAGGCAGGTGGAATCTGCTAAATCCGGCACGGATGATATCAGCTCCTGAACCCGCAGAGGCTTTTCAATAGTAGAAAATCCCTTGCCGTCCCGTCTTGCAAGATGTCGCTTAACCCGCTGTGCGCCTTCCTCTCCAAATGGTATCATTGTGGCAATATAGTATTTTTTTACGCCCTCCGAAAGGGTAACAGCCAACTCTTCGGCCTTTTCCGACTTGCCGCTACCGGGCGTACCCACTACCAGAATTGTCATTTATGAAAACCTCTCGTACTCGTCAATCTCGTAATCGCCAAACTTTGCCCCATTAAGGTAATAGTCCAGCACCACATCCAGCAAAGGAAAAAGCATAATGGCGCCTGTTCCCTCCCCGAGGGCCATATTCCCATCAATATACGGTTTAAGACCAAGTCTTTTCAGAGCAAGCTCATTGCCGTGCTCTCTGCCTCTGTGGGATGCTATCATATAATCTCTGCATCCCGGAACAAAAGTATCTGCCAGTACAGCCGCCGTAGAGCTTATTATTCCATCAATCACCACAGGAATGTGATATTTTGCGCCGCCTACGAAAAGGCCTGTAAGAGCCGCTATATCGAGACCTCCAAGACATCTAAGAGCTTCAAACGCCCTGTTTTTCTGATCTATGGATGAGTCTGTTTTATCGCCGGTTTCTCCTGATTCCTGAATATGCTGACGGAAGCCATACTTTTTGATGCCTTCCCTTATAACCTTCATTTTTCGAAGAAGACCTTCATTATCAAGGCCTGCACCTCTTCCTGCAATATCGTCGCTGTCTATGCCCAGAATTGCAGCTAAAACCGCAGCTGAAGTGGTGGTATTTCCTATTCCCATCTCGCCTGCGGAGATGATGTCGTATCCATCACCTTTTAGCTCACCTACAAGCTCTATGCCTCGTTCAATTGCTATAAGCACCTCTTCATCTGTCATAGCAGGCGCTTTGAGGAAATTGGCTGTTCCCTTGGACACCTTCATATCCCTGACACCTTCGATTTTTTCATCACAGTCAATGCCGATATCCACAGGTAAAACCGAGACCTTTGAGGAATTTGCCAGGGTGCAGGCAGAGCTGATTCCTTTTCCAAGAGCAACAGCTACCGCTTTAGTGATGCTCTTATCACTTTGGGAAATTCCTTCCTCCACTATGCCGTTATCTGCGCAGAAAATAACCGCCGTTCTTTTCTCTGCTCCAGGCTTCTCGGTGCGCTGAATCGCAGCTATTTTGCATATTAGCTCTTCAAAATCTCCGAGACCGTCTATTGGTTTGGAGATCCCATCCCAGATTTCATGGGCCTTCTGATAGATTTCCCTGTCAGGTTCTTCTATATTTATGGCGAACAACGCCTTTTTATCAAGCATCTAAAAACCTCCTGATAAATGCCATGCATGATGGATAATACAGATGCGCAAATCCGGCAAAGACCTTATTCTGCACTCTGTAGCCCTCCCAGCTTCTTTTTCCCGAGGGCTTGGTCATCTTGCAAATATCACCATTTTCTGTGGTGTCGTAGTAGTGAAACTCATGGGCGCGGATTTCCTCCCCGTCCTGAATGTACGGATTATCCTTGATTTTGGTGACTTTAACGTAGCCAAAATGGGACAGCTTATCTCTCATGTGGGATTTTCCTGAAAGGACTCCAGCCATGGGATATACTGCGCCTTCAGGATCCTGCATGCTCTCCTGAAGATACAAAAAGCCCCCGCACTCAGCAAGTATCGGCATCCCTGAATCCGCCGCAGTCTTGAGGCTTTCTATCATTGTCTTATTCTCAGAAAGCTCCTTAGCATAAAGCTCAGGATAGCCGCCGCCGATTATTAGATGCGAAACCTCTGGCAGCTTTTCATCATGAATAGGAGAAAATGGCACAAGCTCAGCTCCCATCTCACAAAGCAGATCAAGGTTATCCTCATAGTAGAAGCAAAAGGCTTCATCCCGGGCAATTCCGATTCTTATAGGATTCTTAACCTCGATGCCGGAAGTATTATTCAGGTTTTTGTCAGCAAAATATGTCAAAAAAGTATTTCCCTCTTTCGCGTCATCAAAACTACCGGCACTATCAGCAATCTCCACAAGCTTCTCAAAATCCAGATTCTCCATAAGAGCATCCGCCACCTTGTCAATTATGGCAAGAACCCCTTCAACCTCAGATGGCATAACCAGGCCAAGATGCCTGCTTTCAAGCTTCACATCCTTCAAAACAGGGACAGTTCCAAGCACCGGAATTCCAGTATTTTCAAGGATCCCATTTGAAATATCACCCGCTATCATTGGTGAAATATTGTTGAGGATTACGCCCCGAATCCTCTTTTCATGGCCATATTCAGCAAAACCCTTTATGAGAGGGATTATGGAATTGCTCATTCCTCTGCAGTTTACGACAAGGATTGCCGGAGTATCGGTTACACAGCTTATCTCATAGGACGAGCCTTCAGTAGTCGCTGCATTTGAGCCGTCATAGAAGCCCATAACACCCTCTAAGATGCCAAAATCACGCTCCTCTGCGCCTTTACAGAGGGTCCTTTTTACCCCTTCTTCTCCCGCAAGGAAAATATCAAGATTCCTTGACGGAATTCCCAGCATGCGCTTGTGGAACATGGGATCTATGTAGTCGGGACCGCACTTAAAGGATGCGGGTTTAAAGCCCTTTCTTTGGAGAATTCTTAAAAGGGCACAGGTAATAAGCGTCTTGCCGCTTCCGCTGGCAGGCGCACATATCATAAGTCTTCTAAATGACCCGTTATTACCCATTCTGGCTCCATCCTTACTAATACTGATTTATTTCCTTTGATGTTGCGTTCTGAATTTATTAGTTTAAACGCTCAACTCTCACTGTTTACCCTGCAAAGTAATGATATATACAGGATTAATGGCATCTGCCATGTGATAACCACCGACCTTTTTATGCCTGCTGGCCCAAACCTGCAAAATATCAGGTTCACCAACTGGCAGTTCCTGAACGCATCCCATAACCTCAGAAAAAGTCTCGGCTGTGACGCAGTTTATAACGATGCGGGCACCTCTGTTTTTCTCAAGTACAGTCTCTAAGATACTCTTCATATTGCCGCTGCTTCCGCCTATGAAAGCATGGGTTGGCGCTGGCAGATCTACCAATGCATCAGGCGCCGTGCCCTCAATTATCTCCATATTTGAAGCTTTAAACATCTCTTTATTCTGCTTAAGGAGCGCTAGGGCAGTATCTTTTTTCTCTATTGAATAAACACGGATTTCCGGTGCTGTAAGGGCCGCTTCGACAGAAACAGAGCCTGTTCCCGCTCCTATATCGTAAAAGACCGCATTCGGTGTTAATGCCAGCTTCCTCAGGGAAATAGTGCGGATTTCCTCCTTTGTCATTGGAGTTTTGCCCCTGATAAACTCATCATCCGAGATTCCGCCACTTACAGGGCGAAGTAAAGCCTCTGCATTATGGGCATAAATAAGGCATTTTCCGGGTAAATTCACAAAAGAATCTTCATTATTATCAAACTCAAATACTTTCTCTTCACAGGTTCCAAGCTCGTAGCCTATCACGATTTTATCAGTATATTGCTCGATTTCGCGGCATATTTTCGCTGCATCAGCCATATCAGAAGGCAGTACTATCAGATTCTCGCACTCTCTGACATAACCGCTTACATTGCAATTTCTTCCGTGAGCACTGACGATTCTCACATCCTCAAGTCCGACTCTAAGCACCTTTAAAAACAGCGTAACTGAGGATATTCCGGGAATGGTCACCACATTGAACCCCTTTGATTCCAGAATCTCTGCCGCTTTTTTCGCGCCGCTGCAAAGACTTATATCGCCTGAAAAAACAGCGACAGGTCTCTTAAATTCGGAATTTTCCCGAAGAAATTCACATATCTCATCCCCTCTGTATTTGGAAATCTTAGGGACATTTATGCCTTCAAGCCTTGAAATAACCGACTCTGCACCAAAAATAATATCCGCATTGGAAAGAGCTTCCTGAAGCTCATTAGTAAAAAAACTGCTATCTCCAGGGCCCACTCCCGCAAGAACGATACTCTTTTCAGATTTTTGGTTGCTAGGAGCCGTCGCTTTAGCGTCGGAGCCACTATCCGAACGGAGGATTCTATTTAAATCGGATGAAGATACCCCAAAGTCCTTTGCAAGATATTCCATAACCTCTCTGATATCATGTCCATCGCAGCTATCTGCAAGCTTTTCTGGGTCTCTTATTACAACAGCCCTAATGCCGCATTCCCTTGCAGCTTCAAGCTTCTCATCAAGACCTCCTGTTTTTCCGCTCTCCTTTGTAAGGATCACCGATGCCCCTACTTCCTTTATAAGCGCCACATTCATCTGCCTTGAGAAGGGCCCCTGCATTGCAATTATCTGCTTGCCCTTAAGGCCTGCATCCACGCATTTTGAGATACTTTCCTCATTGGGTAAAACCCTTGCATATACACGGGATACATCAGATAAGCCTGCCGTAATTTTTTCAAGCTCCTTAGAGCCCGTAAGCAGTAGTACCACGCCCTTTTCCGGCAAAAGCTCAGAAATGGCATCCTCCAGAGTATCAACAAAAACCGTCAGCTTATCACTGTCAAAACCAGCATCCGTGTTTCTCTTAAGTCGCAGATAGGTGACACCTGTTTTTTTGCAGGCACTCTTTATCTCCTTTGAAACCGCTGTGGCAAAAGGATGTGTGGAATCCACAACAACAGTGAAATCATCGCTTTTAATAAGCTTCATGATTTCCTTTGCATTTTTCCTGCCAACCACAAAGCTGTTCTCCCCGGTATCTCTAAGAATCTCGCCGCCATATTCAGTTGCAACGCTGACCTCATGTGGAATCTTGGCATCTCTCAGATATCCTGCCAAAACCCTGCCCTCGGTGGTTCCGCCAAAAACAAGTACCTTACTGCTCACTTTTGTATCCTCTCGCTGTCACCATAAAATCATCTATGTTCTGTGTGGATGAATTACCTATAAAAACTGTTGAAAACATGTCCGCAGAATACTCTTTAAGCTTTTCAAGAGTCATGATATCTTTGACTTCGCCGTCTCGCCCTATATTTCTGGCTATGCCGCAAACGCGATCTCCCTGTAGCTTCTCAAGTAAAACATCGCAGGCATGTGCCAGATATCCGCTTCTGCTTTTGCTTTCCGGGTTATAGAGCACTATTACCATATCCGCGTCAGCGGCGGCGCGAAGCCTTTTTTCGATAAGTTCCATAGGCGTCAGCCTGTCGCTTAAGCTTATCAGGCAAAAATCATGGATTAGCGGCGCTCCAAGAAGAGCTGCTCCGCTAAGAGCTGCCGTAACCCCGGGAACAACCTCAACTTCAACCTGTGGATAGTCCTTTGATGCGGCAAGTGCGAGACCTGCCATACCATAGACGCCTGCATCTCCGCTGCAGATAAGCGCTACCTCATAACCCTCATCTGCTTTTTCCAGAGCCATCTGGACCCTTTTTTCCTCCTGCATCATAGGAGTACTGATGTAATCCTTTTCAGGAAAATATGGCATCACCAGGTTGCAATAAACCGTATAACCGGCTATAACATCACATTCAGCAAGGACATCCTTTGCTCTTATGGTCATTTCCTCTATTTTTCCGGGGCCTATTCCAACAACCCATAATTTCTTATTCTTCATCTGCATACACTCCGATTGCGATCGTCATTCCATCTCTTGCTGTTTTGCGAACCAGCATTTTACCTGCTCCATAGGCCATTACAGACCTCTCACAGATGTTATCCGCCCCGGTGGTTTTCAGGGCAAATTCTGATGAGGAAAAATCCCCTTTCTGCTCCATAAGTTCCTGTGCGGAAAAAGTGAGAAAAGGTATCCCAAACTCATTTGAAAGGCGTCTTAACCCGTCTTCTTCGCACTTTATATCAATTGATACAAGAGCCTTAAGCGCCCTTGGATCAAGCCTGTTTTCCGATAAGATCGACATCAAAAAATCATGTAACTCTTCAAAACTCTTACCTTTTCTGCAGCCCATACCAACCACCAGACATCTGGGTATCAGATTGGGATTATGGCCTGTTTCCCAGGTGCTGGAACTTTTTGAATCATCCTTATCCCAGGCTTTTCCTGCCACCTTATAGCTCTCGGCCTTATCCCTTGTCCTTGGCGATACCGTAAACACTGCATCTTCGCCGGACAAAAGCTTTGCAGTAAACTCCTTTGCCAGCTTCATATCGTCGATTTCAAGATCGTGCCTTCTTGCAAATACATCTATGGCAAACTCGCCACGAATATCGGTAGCTGTGGTCACAACCGGCACTGCACCTAAAAGTTCTGCAATTTCATAGGTTGCATCTATGGCTCCGCCGATGTGTCCTGCCAAAATCGGAATGACAAACTGACCTCTTTCATCTATTACTATCACTCCGGGATCTGTGGTTTTATCCTTGATAAACGGTGCGATAGCACGAACCGCAATGGCTATTGCACCTATAAAAACAAGGATATTTCCCTGGAAAAACACTTCTCCTGTCCATTCTGACAGGCTGCTGACAGGTAATACTTCTACCCCATCTGCCGGTAGCTTCTCTGCAATACTCACCATCTGCTTGCATCCGGCATCTGTAAAGCATATGAACTTGTATTTTCCCGCATCAATTCTTTCCATACATCTTTTCCTTAAGCTTCTTTATGACCGCCGGATAATTGTCTCTATCGTGAGGGAAAGTGCAATCCTTACAGTTCTTTGCACCTTTCTCAGTGTAGGTATAGGTTCCGCCGCAGTCCTCCATGTCATATAAAGGGCAATAGCAGAACATGCAGCTGAATTTCTCCTCAGCCAGATCATGGCAGGGATAATATTCGCATTCTTTATTCAGAAAATATGAGGAATGTCGAGGACTATCTGCGTCTCTACCGGTCGAAACAATTTCCTTACCGGACTTTTCAGCTCCTCTGCTTTCACTCCTGTTGTCAGTGGCATCAGCCCCTACTCCCAGCTGTTTTTTTACCCTCTCATACATCTCATCTGACATGCCATAGAGGTCTTTTATCATTCCCTTTTGAAGAACTTCGCCGGGATCACTGCAGCTAACGCTCCCATCATCTCTGATAAGCAGGAGCCTATGTGAGATCTGAAGTGCCAGCTCCAGCTCGTGAAGAGACATAATAACCGTCACACCCTGTTCAGACAGTCCTTTTATCACATCCAAAAGCTCAAATCTGTGCTTTATATCAAGATAGGATGTGGGTTCGTCCATTATAAGGAACTCCGGATCCTGACAGATCGCCCTTGCGATCAGCGTTCTTTGCTTTTGACCATCACTCAGGTCGCTGAAGGATTTTTCTTCAAATTTCGCTATTTTCATCAATTCACAGGCTTTTTTTGCAGCTTCTCTGTCACTTTCAGAGAACATGCCAAAGCCGTCGCTGTAGGGCAGTCGCCCAGCCAGTACCACATCAAAAGCCGTCATGTGCTCAGGCTTTACCCTGTCTGTATTTACAATGGACATCTTTTTGGAAAGTTCTTTTAAAGGGATTTTTCTGATATCCTCTTTTCCCAGATAAACAGTACCGGAAATTGTTTTAAGCTCTCCCGAAATACTCTTTAAAAGCGTGGATTTTCCGCCTCCGTTTGGTCCGATAAGGGAAATTATCTCGCCCTTTTTTACCTCAAGATTTACGTCCTTTACTATGATCTTTTTATGATAGCCTGCGCATAAACTCTCAATTTTCATGGCTATTTAACTTATGCCTCCTGATTATCATAAAAATGACGATTGGCGCGCCAAAAAGCGACGTAACCGCCGATATGTTAAGTTCCGTGGGAGCAAATATCATTCTGGCTATCAGATCGCTGATAAGGCAGAAAATCGCACCTGAAATAAAGGATGCGGGAATCATCACTACCGGCTTGGAGGATTTAAGGGACTCTCTCATGAGGAAAGGCACAGCTATTCCTATAAAAGAAACCGGTCCTGCAAAAGCCGTCACACAGGCTGAAAGTATGCTTGATAGAATTATGATGCATATCCTTGCAAGTCTGATGTTTACACCAACGCTCCTGGCGTAGGCTTCCCCGAGCCTCAGGGCATCTAAGCTTTTTCCGAGACTCATGACGAAAATCATGGAAACAGACACTGTTACTACACAGTAAATGGCCCCTTCCATTGTTGCTCCCGAAAAGCTTCCCTGGGACCAGCTGTGGAGGTTCACAATATCGGAATCCTCAGCAAAAGCTATAAGAAAGTCCGTGATAGCGCTGCAGATGTAGCCTATCATTATCCCCGCTGCCAAAAGGGCCGCCATGTTTTTAACGCTTTTGGATATCAGAATAATAAAGCCCGTCGCCAGAAGTGCTCCCGCAAAGGCGGCGATAATCAGCATATATCCCTTTGTGCTGCCTCTTCCTCCCGCGATAACAATTAAAAGCAGAGCCACCATCATTTTGGCTCCTGAGGAAACACCCAGAATATAAGGTCCTGCAATGGGATTTGAAAAATAGGTCTGAAGCAGGAATCCGGCCACAGCAAGAGCTCCGCCAAGGACAAAGGTCATTATCGTTCTTGGCAGACGGATGTTCATTATGATATTTCTTTTTTTCTCATCTCCCGCTCCGGAAAAGAGAATGTCAAACACTGTTTTTATATCTATGCGCACATTTCCAACGCACAGATTGATCACAAGTGAGCCTATAAGCAGCAGTGTCAAAACCACAAAAACCGCTGCTATGCGGCTGTTTTTCTGTTTATGCATCCGCGTCCGTTCCTTTTCGATACTCCGTGGTGAACTCAGGCGCATAGAGCCTTGATTTCTCATAGCCCGACTGAGCCACCGATTCACCGACTATGATTAGTGCGGTTTTCTTTATATCATGAGCCTTCGCTGTTTCAAAAAGGCTCTCCAATGTACAAATGTATTTCTTTTCATCCTTCCAGGTGGCCTTGTAAACGATGGCACAGGGCGTATCCCCGGACATTCCGGCATTCATCAGCCTCTCTGAGAGCCGCTTTGTATCACCTGATGACAAGAAAAATACCATAGTAGCGCCGTGCTTGGACAAAGCCTCCACGGACTCAGCCTCAGGCACCGGTGTTCTGCCCTCCATACGGGTAATAATGACGCTCTGTGTGATCCCCGGAAGGGTATATTCCATGTTTAGTGCCGCAGCAGCACCGCAAAATGAGCTTACTCCGGGAACTGATTCGTAGGCTATGCCGCTTTCATCAAGAATATCCATCTGCTCCCTGACAGCTCCGTAAATACTGGGATCTCCCGTATGGAGGCGCACAATATCCTTACCTTCACTGTCAGCTCTTTTCATTATCTCTATTACTTCATCAAGGTTCAGATCCTTGCTGTCGTGAATCTCACAGCCTTCTTTTGCATAGGATAAAAGCTCGGGATTTACCAGTGATCCCGCATATATTATTACGTCTGCCTGCTCCAGCAGTTTTTTTCCTCTAATGGTTATAAGATCCGGCGCGCCGGGACCTGCTCCCACAAAATGTACCATATTCCCTGTTCCTCTATATTTTGCTAAGCCATTCATGGGCATTTTTTGTTGCCACAAGCTCTGTATTTTCATTGGAAAAAACGATCACTTCCACCTGTACCCGGCCGTCAGTCCACTCCTCCATGTTCTTCTTGATCCGGCTGACCATTTCCTCGAATACTAAATCGCCTATTCCTTCTTCATTTATTATTCTCACCGCTTCATCCGTCATTACGCAGGACAAAATCTTTTTTTCAAGGCCATATCCGGCCACGTCTATTACGATGTCAGACAAAATCTCCATCCTGTGATCCCCGTACATAGAGTGAGTGTTTTTGATACCACCTGCTACCTTTACGAGTTTTCCTATATGTCCCACAAAAAGGAGCTTGGAAAAGCCGCTGTCAGCTGCATTCTCCACTGTGTCCCCGATAAAATTGGAACTCATTACAGCTATGTTTTCATCTATGCCGTATACCTCATGTAAAAAGGTAAGGCCGTAATTACCGGGAGCTGCAAGAAGGATTTCTCTTCCTTCAGCCTTTCGAACATTGATCTCAGTTTTTATGGTCTCCACTAAGGCAGCATCACTCATGGGCTCTACGATTCCGGTGGTTCCAAGAATTGAGATGCCTCCCACGATTCCAAGCTTGGGATTAAAGGTCTTTCTGGCAATATATTCCCCATCAGGAACACTGATAATGGTCCTTACACCTTTTCCTGTGATACCGCAGAGGCTAAGAACCTCCTCCAGATTTTCCCTGATCATTTTCCGTGGAACCGAATTTATGGCAGCTTCGCCGATTGGCTGATCAAGGCCAGGCTTGGTAACTCTGCCTACGCCTTCTCCTCCTTCAATCTCGACGCCTTCTTCATCCGTAAGGCACACGCTGGCAAATATCTTGGCTCCGCTTGTGACATCAGGATCATCGCCGCCATCCTTTATCACGGCGCAGGATACGTATTCTAGAGCATCATTCCTGTGAATATCCACAATCTCCGCATTATAAGGGATTCCCTTTGGCGTCATGATACTTACATGATGCATATTTTCACCTGTAAGAAGCATCAAAAGAGCCGCCTTGGACGCAGCCGTGGCGCAGCTTCCCGTGGTAAATCCGCATCTTAACTTTTTCCCGCCTTTTTCGATAAAAACGTCACTCATAAATAATCCTACAGGTTATATAAAATGGAATTGCAGATAGCCGCTGCTACAGTACTTCCGCCCTTTCTGCCTTCATTAACTATATACGGAACATCTCCATTCAAAATCAGCTCCTTGGCTTCGACCACATTCACAAAGCCCACAGGGACTCCGATTATGAGAAGAGGTCTGATTTTTCCTTCATTTATAAGCTCATGGAGTCTTATAAGCGCCGTAGGCGCGTTACCGATTGCAAAAATCAGGGGTGCATCTATTTCGGATGCCTTATCCATGCTGACGGTAGCTCTTGTGACCCCCTGCTCCTTCGCCTTCGTAGCCACATCCGCATCTGCCATAAAGCAGTGGACTTCTCCTCCGTATTTCTCAAGGGTTTTCTTACTGATTCCGCTAAGGGCCATGTTTGTGTCGGTTACGATGTGTGCTCCGCTCCTGATGGCAGCCTTTGCCTTCTCAATGACATCCTCTGAAAACCGCATTGTGTCTGCATATTCAAAATCTGCCGTGGTATGTATCACCCTCAAAACAGTGGGAAGCAGCTCTTCCGGCACTGACTTGCCCATGGCATCAAGTTCACTTTTTATGATCCTAAAGCTCTCCTTCTCAATGTCGGAAGGAAGTATGTGTTTGATATTCAATATTTTTCCTCACGCAATGACGTTTAACCGCCATAAAAATCCATCTATTCTTCGATGACGCTATCTGCATCAGATTCCGATCGCATTGTAAATCAACTTCCAGTCAAGACTGTCTCTAAGCACATCTGCCAGCTTATCCAGCTCCTTATCCTGGTGAACCGCCGCTGCCTCGACTTCCGGAACCTCTGCATTTATTCCTCGTTTTTCATAAATGATCTTCAGAACTGCCTTTGTAAAATCCGCAGTATCGAAAATGCCGTGCATGTAGGTTCCAAAGACATTTCCTTCGGTTATCACAGGGAAAATTGCTCTCTCCGCGAAGGTCTCTCCCATATGGATTTCATAGCCTGCGACGTTTAATCCTGAAAGCGGCTTGTAGACTCCTTCAAGAGCTCCTATCTCACCGGAAACCTGAGACAAAGTCTTTTCGTCCTTAAAATCCGTATCAATCGGAAGGAGAGACAGTCCCTTCTCTTCTCCGCCGCCTTCCGCACCGGATTTATCCCTTACGACTCTGCCAAGCATCTGAAAACCGCCGCAGATGCCGACTATAAGAGCTCCTATGTCGGAAAGTTCTGTTATCTTGTCATACAATCCAGCATCTTTCAGCCATTTAAGATCACTTAGGGTGTTCTTGGTCCCGGGTAAAATGATAAGATCGGCGCCTTCAAGGTCCTCCGGCTTATTTACGTATGAAAGGCTTACTCCAGATATTCCCTCAAGGATTGTAAAGTCTGTGTAATTACTGATAAATGGCAGTCTTACCACCTTTATCTCAACAATATCGCCCGTTATATTTTTGCCCACACCCAGCTTTTTCCCGACTTTAAGCCTCTCAGAGACACTGTCCTCTTCATCAAGATCAAGCTCCACATAGGGCACAATTCCTGCAAAGGGAATGTCCAGATATGGTCTGAACATATTAAGTCCGGGCTCAAGAAGGGATACATCTCCCCTGAATTTATTGATGATAAGCCCCTTAACCCTGGCCTTTTCACTTTCTGACATAAGCTGCACGGTTCCAAGGAGCTGCGCAAAAACTCCGCCGGGATCAATATTACCTGCAAGAAGCACCGGTGCATCCAGCATTTCCGCAAGACCCATGTTTACAATGTCATTTTCTCTTAAATTTATCTCAACAGGGCTGCCTGCCCCTTCTATCACGATGATGTCGGTGTCAGCTGCAAGTCTGTTGTATGCTGCCTTTATATCCGGGATCAGGTCTTTTTTCATCTTAAAATACTCTGCAGCTCGCATATTTCCTATGGGAAGCCCATTAACGATTATCTGTGAGGTGGTATCACCCATGGGCTTTAGAAGAATGGGGTTCATATCCGCAGAAGGCTCCATTCCCGCCGCCTGGGCCTGAAGAGCCTGTGCCCTTCCTATTTCCCGACCATCCGGCGTAACAAAGGAATTTAGGGCCATATTTTGCGATTTAAAGGGTGCTACCCTAAAGCCGTCCCGGCGAAGGACTCTTAGTATTCCCGCCGTCAATATGCTTTTTCCTGCTCCGGACATGGTGCCCTGGATCATCAGATTTTTCGCCAAAAGTGCTCTCCTCTATATCTTTGTTTATCCGTTAATTCCAAACTGCCGCCATCAGACCATCACGGGGTTACTTCTGTGTGGGTCCTATTTCAGCTTATGGAAAAACTCTGTATCTTCCTTATCTTCAGAAATTATTCTATATAGATTATCGATTATTGTGCCTGTTTTGTCTGCAAACTGATACAGTGATTTATCTGTATACCAGACTGCTCCTGACTTATAAGCCTTATAGTCTGTAAAAAGCTCGCTAAGGTCCGCAAGTCCATTAAGGGACTCAGGCGCATCCGTTATGGTGGCATTGTAGATCAGAATGTCCGCTTCTCTGGCATAATCATAGAAAGCTTCCATACTTATTGTGGTCTGGGTATTTGCCTTCTCATCCTCTTCTTCCTGCGGGAAAAGATAAGTGCCGCCTGCCATGCTGACCATTCTGGCAAAATAATCGTTCTTTTTCCTTGTAACTATTTGATGATTAGAATTAACCGAGAAAATCGCCACAGTTTTCCCTGATAATTCCTTGTCTTTTATGGAGGTTATAAGCTCCTCCTGCTCTTGAAACTTCTCGTCTGACTCGGTTTCTTTGTCTGTTAAGAGACCATATACTTTTATCCACTCGCATCGCCCAAGGGGTTTTGCCTCATAGCTTGATCTGTCAATAAATACCGGGATTTCCAGCTTTTCAAGCTTCTCCTGTACCTTCGGAACGTGGAGTATCATTGTGTTTTCTATGGCAAGATCTATATCATCTATCACCATTTTTTCGTAGTCCGGAGCGCTGTATTTGCCTCCATATTGAAGGGTTCCCTGCTCCATGGCTTCTTTTGCAGCCGCAATATACCAGTCTTCTTTCTCTGTTCCTGAAAGCGCGATGGTTTCCACTGCGCCAACAGCGTCAAAATGACACATTGCACTGGATGCTGCAAGATAAATCTTATTTAAAGGTTTTTGTATTATAGTTATATTATTATCACTTTTTAGTTCTGTTGTCCTGCCTTCCGGTACAATCAGATAATTTCTGCCGTCATCAACACTGATAACAGCATAGCCGTCTTCATATCGGTGTATCGCAAAGCATTCTGCAAATGCGTTTTCATCGGTAGAGATGTAGGACAGACCCGGGATTTCGGGTGCTGTTTTTAAAGCTTCCCCGTTAACTGAATCCGGAACCGGCTCAGCATCCTCATCCTTTTCCTTCGCATCGTCAAAAATGGATATTCTGAGGGTATAGTCGATGAGATGTGGCTTACTCATAGCTGTAGTATCAGCCTGAATCTCCATATCTTTATCCAGCTCTACAGGTATCACGAACTCGGAATTGCCCTCTGTGTTTATAGGATGATAGGTCTCACCGCCCACGATCATATAGTCGTAATTAGGGCTACTCCATATTATGTCTGCCTCTGCTTTCCCATTTGTAACAGTAACCCTGCAGGGAGACTCGATGCCAGCTTTGCCGCTGCCTCCCGTCAGGGTAACAGATGCGGCGTACTCCCCATCGGAAATACTGCCGCATCCTGTAATACATAGTGAAATCAGCAGGATCAGCAGAATTTTTACACTAAAGAATTCTTTTTCCCGCTTTTTATTCATGTTTAATTACTTGATAACTTCACCTGTGTGTTTTACATAAAGCTCCTGAACAGCCTCGATTCTTCCAAGACCTGCGATCTGACAATCTACACTGTCAAAGGATCCGTCTGCAAGGAATCCGCTCTTCCAGGTATCGTCATCATCGCCTGCCATATCGTTATTTGCATGATCACCTGCAACAACCATAAGGGGACGAAGGATAACCTTCTTGTAGCCTGCGCTCTTAACGCTGTTGATAACAGCTGAAAGCTCTGTCTCAGCAGGAAGACCCTCTACTGTTCCGATAAATACGTTCTCGTAGGAGAGCTCGTTCATCTGTGTCTGCATCTGGCTGTAAGAAACGTTAGCTGTATGTGATGTACCATGGCCCATGAAAACAAAAGCTACACCATCTTCTTTTGCTGCATCAAGGCTGTCATAACCTGCCTCTTTTACTGCCTCAGCTGTGATAGCCTCAGCTACTGCCTTCTTATCTTCATTGATGATAGTTGCATCAGAACCAACCTCGCCAAGAAGGGGCTCAGCTACTGCAACTGACTCAAACTTATCCTTATATCCTTCAAGAACATCGATAAGCTCGTCATACTCAGCACCGTGCATAAGGTGTGTAGGCTGAACAACAAGGTTCTTAACACCGTTCTCTACTGCTCTGTCAAGAGCCTGCTCCACGTTGTCGATCTTTTCATCATCTCTTGCCTGAACGTGGTTGATGATGATCTGAGCTGTGAAGGCTCTTCTTACTGACCAGTCGGGATATGCCTTCTGGAGAGCTTTTTCGATACCACCGATATCCTGAGCTCTGCTGTCATTGAAGGATGTACCAAAGCTTACAACAAGAAGCTCGTTCTCGCCGATATCATCGCCATTAAGCGGATCATCCTTGGATGCATCACCTGTATCTCTTCCGAAATAATCAGGATCTGCTTCTTCACCCTCAACAAGCTCCTTCTGCTCATCTGTAAGGGCATCCCATGCTTCCTTAGCCTTAGCACAGAGCTCATCTGTGTTTTCATCGCGGGTCTGAACATATATAGAATCGATAAGATCTGCTACTTCCTTTGCTGCCGCCATATCTTCACTGCTTCCTTCCGCATCACCTTCGCCTTCGGTTACATCTGAAACTATAACCTCGTGGTCATACCACTTGCCCTTTGTACCTATAAGTGCAAGCTGGAAAGGCTCATCAATTGCAGGAACAGGAACGTCGAAGCCGTATACTTCCTCAGTTGTTCCATCGTCATAGGTAACAGTGTCTGTTGTGGGCTGAAGGAGTTCAGCGCCGTCCTTCTGTGCATCCTCAGCTGTTCCGGGGAAAAGATTAACGATGTTCTGTGAAGGAAGAGTGATATGAATTGTCATCTCTCCGTTCTCTACTGTAAGTGTTCCCTTATTATCATAAGCTTCATTGATATGGAACATACTGCCGTCTGTTGTAAAAGTAGCTGTGTAAGTGCCATCCTGGAGTTCAGCGCTATCGCTTGTTTCTGCTGTCTCTTGCGCTTCCTCAGCTTCTTCTGTCTCATCTGCGTTTTCCTGAGCTCCACTCTCAGTAACCTCTTCTGTTTCTTCGACAGCTTCAATCGCCTCTTCAGTTGCTGCTGTCTCTGTTTCTGCGGTATTAGCCGCATCCTTGTTGCCACATCCTGCTGCGGACATGACCAGTGCTGCAGTCATTATCACTGCCAGTACCTTTTTTTTCATAATACTATGCCTCCTATGTGTTCTCATGGGGCTTGGGATTTTGTAAGAAATTTGGACACAAGACGATAAGGCAAATGCCAGATGACATTTACCACAATAGTTTCGTACAGCCAATTCCTCGTGACCCGGTTTCCCATGTACGACGACAGGCAGGTCTCCCGGCTGATCGATATAGCGCTGATACGCGCTGCGCCCATTCTCCCTTCCCAGATCTGTGCAACCACACTTTGATCCAGTGGTAATGAGAATAAGCTCTCGAAACACGGTGACGAGATCGTGCGGGATTCTCACCCGCTTCCCTTTTCACTTGTGCAAAGGCTGTGCCTTCCACAAACACCTTCCGTCTAATTAAGTTGTGGATTTTCTAAAACTGATTTTCATTATCGCTTCGGAAAATCTTGTGTCCATGATAACACAAGTCTTGCTCTTTTCATATAGATTAGAAGGAAAAGCGGTTGAACCACTGATTGTCCACACTTATAATTAAGCGTAGGGACGCTCTTTTGTCTTTTATTTAGGGGGAAATAATGAAAAAACTGAGACTTTTCATTTTAATCATAATCATTCTGATTGCTTTGATTTTCACAGGGAGATTTGTTTATATGCGCTTTTTTAAGACCTATGTGGTAGGAACTGACCCAAAGCTCTATGAGATTACCAGGGCCACCTATCTGACAGGAACCCAGAGCTCTGACTATGGCTACATTTATGATCAGTACACCATTAGAAAAAGAGATAAAAAATACTATGCAGAGACTGATATTTTTGATAAAGAACTAAAGCAGCAGGTAGTTACAGAGGTTGAGATTATAGGTGCAGAGTACGATGCGACACTGAAGCTGTTAGAGGGCTGTGAATTCGTAAGACACAAGGCCGCCGGCTCCAAAGTGATGGATGGTTTTATGGATAACAGTAGTTATTCTGCAGAGCTTATGTGGGATAAAAAGCCGGATGGGGCCTGGGATCTGCGCATGGACAGCGATACCAGAAAGGCTTTTTCGGAAGCTATAGAAAAATTCACTCAAAAAATAAACGTAACAATCGTTGATGATGTCGCTCCATCAAGTGTATGGATTATCAGGGATACCCCGGAAAATCGCAAGACAAGCGTGTGGGGCACGGCCATGGTAAAGCCTGAAGAATTAGGTAAAGAATATTCCTTCGACATTCCTCTGTCAGATGATGACAAGTATCTTTTCCACATGATAGACGAGGATGGACTCTACTACTCTGCTGACATTCCAAAGCTCCTTGATGGCTGGAAAGTCAGAATCTATACAAGCGATAAGGAATTTCACGATGTCATACTTGAAATTTATGACGATTCGGGAAAATTGATTTCTGAAATCAAAGTTTTCAGCGCCGCCCTGTAAGAGACCGGCATTATATTCAATCAAAAAACTTCCCACATCATTTCGGCAATCAAGCCGTTTTGATGTGGGAAGTATTTTATTCGCTTTATGTTTTTATGATGGATATTATCCGTCCGTAATTACTTGAAGAATGCTATATCCTGATTCAGTTCTTCAGCAACTTTCTTCAGGTTGTTGGCATTGCTTGCAAGCATGGTAACGGTTGCTGAAAGCTCCTGCATGGATGCTCCTGTCTCCTCTGAAGATGCCGCATTTTCCTGAGAAATAGCAGACAATGCACTCATGGTATCAACTACTGCATTCTTGGAGGATTCGCACTGGTCTGCGCCTCTGCTGATAGAATGAACGCCACCAACTGTGGAATTGATATCTTCCAACATTCCATTTATAGAATCTATGGTTCCCTCAAGAGCGCTCTGCTGATCCAGGTTGCCCTGTCTTACATCATCAGCGGCATGAACTGCTGCATTTGACTCTTCAAGCAATACTTCCATCTCTTTTCTGATCTCGTCTGCCATGGTACGGGAGTCTTCTGCCAGTTTGCCGATCTCTCCTGCTACAACCGCGAAGCCTTTTCCTGCCTCTCCTGCTCTTGCAGCTTCGATTGAAGCATTGAGGGACAGAAGGTTAGTCTGTGTAGCGATAGATGTTATTCCTTCAACCTTGGAAGAAATGGTTGTAACAGCATCCTGTGTTCTCTGGATTGCATTTGAAATCTCATCTATCTTTTCGGTCATCTCAGTAGATGCATCTTTTAGTGAAGTAAGTGAAGAACTTGATACTTCGGAAGCCTCTTTCATCTTTCCGGCAAGGGTGTCCAGATCACCTGTTGATGTCTGCACATTTCCGACTGCCTCTCCGATAAGTCCAACATTTTCCGCAGCGTTCTGTATCTCATCTGCCTGCTGAGTGGCACCTGAAGCAATCTCCTGAACAGCAGTTGAAACATCTTCTGCGGTCTGTGAAATCTGGTTGGCCATGTCTGAAAGATCTTCTGATGATGTTCCCACAAGAGTTGCAGATTCCCTTATTCCTGTAACTATTTCTTCAAGCTTGGTTACAAGAGCATTGGTATTATTAAGTGCAACACCTATGTCATCTTTTCTATCAAGATATTTGTCAGACTTCTTGAATTCTCCTTTTGCAAGATGGCTTATGCTGTCATTCATTACTGCTATGGCATTTGACATACCCATAGAAGCGTAGGTAGCTACTGCAATTGTCAGAACCATAAGCACTACACCGATAAGACACATTACAATTATTGATTTCATAATCTGTGCCTGAACAGCTGCCCTGGAGACTCCGGTGAACGCCATGGCTGCAACTTTACCTGAGGCATCCTTAACCGGAACATATGCTACAAAATAAGGCTCTCCTGCAACCTGGGTATTGGTTGAAGTAAAAGAATTACCACCATTAATAACCGCCTTTATTACGGTATCTGCCGCCTTTGTCCCTATTACGGAACTTCCAAGAGAAGAATTTTTACGTGAATCTCCGTCAAACCAAGTAAAATCGTAGCCGGTACTCTGCTTCAAACTAGTTTCAACATCATTGTCACCGGCATCTCTGTCGGTGATCTGCACCCCGATGTCTTTGTATGTGTACGCTGAGGAAAGCAGTCCTTTAATGACTTCCCCCTCCATACCGGATTTCATAAATGAAACTCCGGTGATGAGCAATGCCACCGCGATAATAAGCGACGGAACTATTGCTATTGCCAGGATCTTGGTTTTAACGGAAAAATGCTTCATGTTCGTACGCCTCCTTACGCGTTGTACACCATTTTAATTTGTTGATTTTTCCATGTAGAACTATCTCTTTGGCTGACTTACGCATATATCATAGCATACTAATAGATTCGAAATAATTATATTTCTATAAACTAAATAACGTTATATTGTTTGATAAAAATAACTTCACTCATCAAATACTTTTTCCTTCAGCTTTATTCCCGTAGGTGTGGTGGCAAGTCCGCCGCCTGCAGTTTCCTTAAGTGTAGTAGCCATGACATCTCCCACTTCCTTCATGGCATCAATACATTCATCGCAGGGAATCTTCGCCTTGATTCCGGCAAGAGCCATATCTGCACAGGAAAAAGCGATGACAAGGCCCGATACATTTCTCTTAATACATGGAATCTCCACAAGTCCCGCTACCGGGTCGCAAACAAGCCCCATCTGATTGGACAGAGCCATGGCACAGGCATCGGCACAGGCTGACGGAGTTCCTCCCATAACCTCAACAAGAGCAGCTGCCGCCATTGCTGCGGCACTTCCGCACTCAGCCTGACATCCGCCCTCTGCCCCGGCTATACTGGCGCGGTTCGCAATAACCATTCCTACGGCTCCTGCTGTAAACATGGACATTATCAGGGTCTTCTCATCAAAATTCCTGTCTTCATAAAGTGATACCAGGCAGCCCGGCAAAATTCCGCAGCTTCCCGCAGTCGGAGCAGCAACAATTCTTCCCATGGAAGCATTGCAGCCGGCAACGGCGAGAGCTCTGGCAATAGCCTTGGATAAAAAGTCACCGCAAAGGCCCCCGCCACTGTTTTGAGCATAGGAATTCATAAGATAGCCCTCTCCGCCTGTCAGTCCCGACATGGATTTTTGATCCTTCTTCATACCATCAATTACTGACTGCTTCATTACTTCAAAGCTGATTTCCATTTTTTCATAGAGCTCCTGCTGGGATATCTCCATGCTTTTAGCCTGATCCTCAAGGGCAAGCTCGCTGATTTTTATGCCCCTTTTCTCTGCTTCCAGGGCAAGCTCGTTTACAGAATTATATTTAAGCATTCTTCATACCCTTCTTATCAGAATCGCATTTTTCACGTGCTCGATTCCTCTTATCTCATCAACAATTGTCTCCGGGGGCAGACCGTCTATCTCAATAGTCATGATTGCTTCGCCGCCCTTTTCCTGCCTTGAGAGGTGGAAATTGGAGATGTTAAGATCCTCATACTCCCAGTGCATCATGTTGGTCACGCTGGCGATTACACCGGGCTTATCCTCGTGCATAACAAGGATTGTGGTATTCTCACCGTTGAAATCAACGTTCATTCCATTTATCCGCTGAACCAGGATATTGCCACCGCCGATACTTGCGCCTTGCATTACGCCATCAGTACCATCCTCAAGAAAGTACTGAATCCGCGCTGTGTTGGGATGTGCTCCCTTTATATTTTCCTTTAGAAAGGTGTAGTCAATTCCACGCTTTTTTGCAATCTCATGGGCGTCCCTGATTTCCGGAGAATAGCTCTTATATCCCATAATTCCCGCAAGCAAAGCTCTGTCAGTTCCATGGCCTTTATAGGTTTTGGCAAAAGAACCTGACAGAGTAATCTCCAGCTTTTTTAGCGGTCTGTCATCTATAAGTTTATTAACGACTCTTCCAAGCCGCACCGCTCCTGCAGTATGTGAGCTTGAAGGCCCGATCATCACAGGGCCGATAATGTCAAAAACATTCACGTTAACAGTCTCTCCTTTATTATTCAGAAACCTGATCTGACTTACGTTTTTACGTGTCATTTCTTCCATAATTATAAATCAAAAGCTTGTTAATTGGCATGTTTTTCACACCATTAAACCTATGAAAATATCCCCATTTTTGGAACAATATTTACCATATTTTTTAAAATACTAATAGGTTAAAATATTACTCGAATGAAAATAAACTTTCTTAAGAGAGGATCTTTAATATGTTTGAAGCCAGCTTTGAATCACTTAAAAAACACGAATGCCCTGACTGGTTCCGTGATGCGAAATTCGGCATCTGGAGTCACTGGGGTCCCCAGTCTGTTCCCATGTGTGGCGACTGGTATGCCAGAAATATGTATATTCAGGGAACTGAACAGTACGAATATCACCTTCGTACCTACGGTCATCCCTCAAAATTCGGATATAAGGATATCTGCGCACTCTGGAAAGCAGAGAATTTCGATCCCGATGCACTTATGGAGAAATATTACAAAGCAGGCGCCAGATTTTTCGTGGCACAGGCCTCACACCATGATCATTTCTTCAACTATGCTTCTAAACTTAACCGCTTTAACAGCGTGGAAGTAGGTCCTCACAAAGACATCTGCGGTCTTTGGAAAGAAGCTGCAAAAAAATACAATCTGCCCTTTGGCTTAACCGAGCACCTTGGCGCATCCTTTGCATGGTGGCGTTCCAATAAGGGTGCCGATTCCTACGGCCCCTACAAGGGAATTCCCTATGACGGAAATGATCCTGCATACCGCGATTTTTACCATGATAATTATGAGCACGTGGCAAAGGAAGGCGAAGAGGATAAGTGGGTATGGCTCACTCAGAACTCCGCTTTTCATGAGTACTGGCTGAAGGTTATGCACGAGATTATTGACCTTTATCAGCCCGATATGCTCTACTCCGACAGCTCTCTTCCCTTTGAAGACAACGATATTCCGGATGACAACAGCCTCTACCGCTACGGTCTTGACGCTGTTGCACATCTTTACAACACATCTGAGAAGCTCCATGGCAAAAACCAGGCAATCTACACTCAGAAAAACCGCAATGAGAATATCTATACCGTGGGAACCCTTGACATCGAGCGAAGCCAGCTTCCCGATATCTCACCTGTACCGTGGCAGTCTGAGACCTGTATCGGCGGCTGGTTCTACGATAAAAAGGCCATATACAAAAAGCCTCGTCACATCATTGATATTCTCATTGATTCCATCTCCAAAAACGGCACCATGCTGCTGAACATCCTGCAGCGCCCGGATGGAACCATCGATGAAGAGGCAGAATACATCCTTTCAGAGCTTACAGACTGGTTTGCAGTTAACGGCGAGGCTGTCTATGGCACCAGACCGTTCCGTGTATCAGGCGAAGGTCATGCCGGTGTAATAATCGATGGCTTCCGCGAGGATCAGGTTGACTGGCAGGACGACGATTTCCGCTTTGTACAAAAAGACGGTACTCTATATGCCTTTGTAATGAAAAATGAAGGCAGAAACACAGCGGTTATCACCTCATTAAAGCCTGAAGAAGAAGTTAAAAACGTAGAGTATCTTGGCTGCGGAAACGTAACCTTCTCCCAGCACTCAGGAGTTCTGGTAGTAGATCTTCCCGAAAGACGCGATACCCACATGCCAGGAGCACTTAAGATCAGCTTCTGATCTTTATAAACCGTCACTCCGGCTCTTAACCGGAAAGGTTTTTATTGCAAATTATTCATAATAAAAACTGTAAAGTAAGGCAATCTCTCTTTATTTTTTAGGAGAGATTGCTTTTTTGTTAAAACTTATGTTTACAATTAGATTTTAGTATGGTAAAGTGTTACAAGACTAAATTTTTAGAGGAGGAATTGTATTATGAAAAAGAAGATACTCGCTATGGCAATGGCGGTTGTAATGGTAATGAGCATGACAGGATGCGGCAAAAGCGCATCATCTGCTGACAGTGACCTTAGCTACATCAAGAATAAGGGCACACTTATCGTTGGAATCACAGATTTCGCACCCATGGATTACAAGGATGACAACGGTAACTGGATCGGATTTGACGCTGATATGGCTTCAAAGGTAGCTGAATCCCTTGGCGTAAAGGTTGAATTCGTAGAAATCGATTGGGACAACAAGATTCTTGAGCTTGAGAACAAGTCAATCGACGTTGTTTGGAACGGAATGACCCTCACAAGTGAGGTTACAAGTGCCATGGAGTGCACAAAGCCTTACCTCAACAATGCACAGGTAGTAGTTGTACCCGCTGCTGATGCAGCTTCTTACAGCGACAAGGATTCTGTATCAGGTCTCAGCTTCGCTGTTGAGTCAGGTTCAGCAGGTGAGCAGGCAGCTATCGATAACGGTTTTGAGTACACTTCTCTCACATCACAGGCTGATGCCGTTATGGAAGTAGACGCAGGCACATCAGGCGCATGCATCATCGACCTTCTTATGGCAGGCGCTATGGTAGGCGAGGGAACAAGCTACGCAGATCTTACACACACTGTAGAGCTTACAACCGAGGAATACGGTATCGGATGCCGCAAGGGTTCTGATCTTGCTTCTTACATCAACGATCAGCTTGCAGCATTTTATAAAGACGGATCAATGATTGATATCGCCAAGACTTATGGCGTTCAGGATGCACTGATCGCACAGTAAATGATAGGAGTTATTTTTTAGATGTTTTGGACTGTTACCTTATCCCTCTTGGAAGGGTTTCTGGGAACAATTAAGCTTTTTGCTTTGACACTGCTGTTTTCTCTGCCGCTGGGACTGCTTATCAGTTTTGGCTCCATGAGTAAAACAGCTCTGATCAAATATCCCATACGATTTATTATATGGATCATACGAGGAACACCGCTGATGCTTCAGCTCCTCATCATTTATTACGGCCCCGGTATTTTTCTGGGGCTAAATGTATGGGGTTCTGACACTTCAGGCAGATTTCTGGCAGCTTTGGTGGCTTTCGTAATAAATTACGCCTGCTATTTTTCAGAGATTTACAGAGGTGGAATCCAGTCAATACCTGTCGGTCAGTACGAAGCCGGACAGGTACTTGGTATGTCCAAGGGTCAGATTTTCCGCAAGATTATCCTGCTTCAGGTTATTAAAAGAATCGTTCCGCCCATCTCAAACGAGGTTATCACCCTTGTAAAAGATACGTCTCTTGCAAGAGTAATCGCCGTATATGAGATCATTTGGAACGGTCAGGCCTTCATTAAGAGCAGCGGAATCATTTGGCCTTTGTTCTACACAGGCGCATTCTACCTCATTTTCAGCGGACTTCTCACACTGCTGTTTGGTTACATAGAGAAGAAGCTGAGCTATTTCAGATAATAATTTAGTTAGACTGGTGAAAAATATGCCGATTTTAGAAGTAAAAAACATTAAAAAAAGTTTCGATAATACAGAAATCCTGAAGGGAATAAGCTTTGACTTAGAGGAAGGACAGACCATATCCATCATTGGATCATCAGGAAGCGGAAAAACCACTCTTCTGCGCTGCCTTAACTTCCTTGAGACACCGGACGAGGGAACAATTACTGTCCGCGGCGAGAAGCTTTTTGACGCTTCAACACCTATAACAGATCCGGAGGCACTTAGGAAAAACAGGCTTCATTTTGGTCTTGTTTTCCAGCAGTTCAATCTGTTTCCGCAGTACACTGCCCTTGAGAACGTAACACTTGCGCCTCTCATGACCGCGGATACGAAAAACAAAGAATGGATCATGGAAAATGGACGATCACTCCTGAATCAGATGGGTCTTGCCGACAGAATGGATAACTATCCTCATCAGCTCTCAGGCGGTCAGCAGCAGCGTGTAGCTATTGCCCGCGCTCTTGCACTTAAGCCTGATATCCTGTGCTTCGATGAGCCTACTTCAGCTCTTGATCCCGAGCTTACAGGTGAAGTTTTAAGAGTTATCAAGCGCCTTGCCGAGCGTCACACCACAATGATCATCGTTACACACGAAATGACCTTCGCAAGAGACGTAGCTGACGAAGCTATTTTCATGGATGATGGAATAATCCTGGAAAAAGGTCCTGCGAAAGATCTTATCAATAATCCCAAGGAGGAGCGAACCAGGCAGTTCCTCTCAAGACTGAATTCGTAAATACTATCATTGTAACTAAAAACAGACAGATATTCGGTAAATTCGGATTTCTGTCTGTTTTTCTTATCACTGTTTTATTGCGGTTTTTACGCCATATTAAGACCTATTTCTGCGCTTCCTAATCCTTCTGCATCAATTCTCAGGCTGCAGCTTCCTGCATCATATCCTGAGCGGATAATGGCCATAGCCCGTCCTCTGTAGGTCACAGCCAGAGAATCCGTATAATCTTCCTCTGTGATGGGGTTGGCAGATCCAAATCCTGCAAGCGTGCCTTCTCCGCTGACCTGAGCCTTAAGAGGCACCTCTGCATCAGGAACAACACATCCATCCTTATCAACAATCTCTACTGCAACATAAATAAGGTCATGACCATCTGCGAGAGCTTCAGTACTTTCAGGAATAAGCCTTACTTCTGCAGGTTCTCCCGTGGTCTTAAGCGTATCTCTGCTTATCTCTTTTCCATCACGGTAGCTTATGGCAACTACGCTTCCCGGTTGATAAACCGTCTCGAAGCGAACGCTGTTAGGCAAAGGTCTCTCTGTCAGAACCTTTTTCCTTCCGATACTTGTGCCATTTACCAGGATTTCTACTTCCTCAGCTCCTGAAAATACCACCAGTTCAACAGGCTTTCCCTCATATCCATTGTAATTCCAGCATGAAATCACTCCTGGGAATCCCCACATACTTATAAGCTCTGTTTTATCGAAAGTATCCGGATGCATGGAATAGAGATGAGTCTTGTCGCTTCCCCATACTATGCTTCTGTATGCGCCTTGAGGCAGCATCGTTCCATTAATATCAAAATCCGCATCATTGGCTGTTCTCCAGGGATAAGGAGAAGTGCCCTGAGGCATTATATCCCATGGATGCTTTGGCGCATTTGGATCGTCCTTATCAAAATAAACAGCCTTTCCGATACCGGCTTCACCAAGATAATCCCATGCGGTCCATGTAAAATCACCAATTACGTAAGGGAGTTTTTCAACAAGAGGCCATCTAAAGCCAATTTCCTTAGGGAAATTCTCTGAGCCCAAAATAACTCTTTCAGGAAACATCTCATGATCCCGCTCGTAAAGGTCTTCCATATAGTTGTAGCCCACAACATCCATTCCGTTTGTAAAAGGCTCTGTGGCCTTTTCCCAAAGGTTCGTATTAAGGCCGTCGCTGGCATTTTGAGCCTGATTCTGTCCCTTTGCCAGCTCGTCATCAAGGCCGCTCCAAAATGAACAGATTCCGTTGCTTACAGGCCTTGTGCCATCGAGGTATCTTATGGTCTGTGCTAACCTTGTAGCCCTTGTATAGCCACCGCCAAGGCCTCCGCGTTCCGGAATCTCGTTACCGGTGGACCACATAATGACTGAAGGGTGTGTTCTGTCTCTTTTTACAAAAGCAGTGAGATCTCTTTCCCAGTCAGCCTCGAAGAACTGGTTGTAGTCTCCACCTCTTTTTCCCATAGACCACGCATCAAAAGCCTCATCAAAGACATACATACCTATTCTGTCGCAGGCCTCAATAAGGGCTGCTGAAGGCGGATTATGAGAAGTACGGATCGCATTAAAGCCCAGTTCTTTAAGTTTCTTTATCTTTCTCTCCTCAATCTTAGGAAGTGTTACTGTGCCAAGTAATCCATTATCATGATGAAGGCAACCGCCCTTAAGCTTTACACTCTTTCCATTGATACGAAGTCCCCGCACAGAATCCGCAGTAACTGTGCGTATTCCGAACAGTACTTCAGTCTCATCTGTGGTTCCATTCTCTTCTCCAACAAAATGCGTTCTGTAGGCACCAATATCCTTAACTGTAGCCTTAATACGATACAGATTTGGATGTTCTGTGTCCCAAAGCATGGGATTTTCTACATTAAACGCCATTCTGGCAGTCTCAATTACGCCGGAACATACCTGAATAACACGCTTTGTCTCCGTAACAGTCTCGCCTGTTGCGTCGCTAATAAGGTCCACGGTTATCTCCGCCATCCTGTTTCCAAGTCCGGCATTTTCTACCTCCACAAGGGCTTCCAGGAAAGCATAGCCGTCCGAAACTTCTTTTGTATAAGCATAAATTCCATCAGGAACGATGTGAACTCTTGGCCCATGGAGGAGCTTTACGCCTCTGTACAGACCTGATCCCGTATACCATCTGGAATTGGGCTGCATGCTTGTATTTACGTGTACTGTAATCCTATTTTCTTCGCCAAAGGTCACATAATCCGTCAGATCGCAGTAAAAAGGTGCATAGCCGTTATGCCAAAGGGCTGCTTTACTTCCGTTAATCTCAACGGTAGCGTTCATCATAGCCCCATCAAATAACAGACCCATGCACTCACTCTCCCACTCCTTGGGAAAATAAACATATTTCGTGTAACACGAAATTCCGCCTGTAAAATAGCCCATGTCCACACCTGCAGGAGCATCAGCGGACACAGGAGTCCCGATCATTCCATCGTGAGGCAGATTAACAAGCGTTCCGGGTGTATTCTCAAGCATTGTAATGCTATCCAAATATCCCCTTCGAAACATCCATTCTTTATCCAACTCTAGTTTTTTCATACAATATTTCCTCCTGCCATTGCTCAAAAAATCAATATTTTGCTCTGTAATATGCAAACATATATTGCTGATAAATGCCGCTATAGGGAGCGTATTTCTCCTTAGGATAGCCATTTGGATATTCGTTGGCAAGGACCTTTTTTATCCAAACATCAACGGGAAAAGCATCAAGCTGATGAAGTCCAAAAAGTGCCACGCAGGATGCAACCTTAAGTCCTATACCCTTCTGAGCCATAAGTCCTTCTATGGCGTCATCTGCATTCATGGCGGATAATTCCTCAAGGTTAAGGACTCCGCTCTTTATATTCTCAGCGGCAAGTCTCACGTACTCATCTCTGTAGCCAAGCTTACATTCTGAAAGCTCCTCACTGCTCATGGCCATTATCGCTTCAGCCCCGGGAAAAGCGTAGTACTCTCGTCCTTCAGAATCCTTTTTCGTATCACCCGTTATGCTGCAAAGTATCTCTATTGAGCGCTTTATAGCCGGTATATTTCTGTTCTGGGAAATGATAAAACTGATAAGTGTCTCCCAGGGATCCTGCTTCAAAATTCTGATACCCATACAGCTCTTAGCCGCTTCGTAGAGGAATGGATCGTCCTTTTTGCGGATTCTCTTTCTGACCTTCTCATAGTTCGTCCCAAGATCAAAATAATCCCACCATATTTCTCTGAATTCTTCCTCGCTGCAGTCAATCTCGTAGTTTTTATCCCCGGCTTCGCTGATGATAAGGCAGCTGTCGCGATAGGGAATGCGGTACTTTTTCCTCTCCGGTGTCCCCGTAGCCTGCTTTTCATCGCAATATTCATCCAGCCTTTGCCATCTGAAGCACTGTCCACTTTCAGCTATTTTTTCAAGATCAAAGTCATCTTCTATCTGAATGATATTTTTCATTATTATATCTTCCTTAACACTGATAATAAATAATTCTACCAATTATTAAAAAAGGCTTCCATAGAAAAATTCTTAGGGGTAAAATAATGGTGAAACGTATATTTTTCATCGCTATTTGGGGATGCTATGATTTATTTTAAGGAGGTTGTGGTATGAAGAAGTATATCGCAGAATGTATTGGAACTTGTGTACTTGTTGTCCTGGGTTGTGGTACAGCGATGCTGGTGGGCTGTGATGCAGCAAACGGCAGTGGTTACCTTCTGACTGCTCTTGCATTTGGTCTTACCATTGTAGGTATGGCATATTGTGTAGGAAATATCTCAGGTTGTCACATCAATCCCGCTGTATCTCTTGGCGTTCTGTTAAGCGGCGGAATGGAAAAGAGTGACTTCATCGGATACGTTGTTTCTCAGTGCCTGGGCGCTCTTATCGGATCAGGTCTTCTTGCTGTTATCTTTGGAACCGGCGGAGTTGTAGATAAAACCGGCGGATTTGGCGCAAACGGTCTTGGAGGCGTAGGAGGCAATCCCGTAGCAGGACTTCTTGTTGAGATCATTCTCACCTTCATCTTTGTTCTTACAATCCTTGGTGTTACATCTAAAAAAGCAGATCACGGCTCATTTGGCGGCCTTGTAATCGGTTTTACCCTTACTCTTGTACATATCCTTGGCATCGGCCTTACAGGCACATCCGTTAACCCTGCAAGAAGCTTAGGCCCCGCTATATTTGCTGCTATTTCAGGCAACTCAGCTCCACTGGCTGCTCTCTGGGTATTCATCGTAGGTCCTCTTGTAGGCGCAGCTCTGGCAGCTATCGTTTACAAATATCTTGAGGATTGATACACGGTAAGCATTATCGGATTTTAAAATAAGTTGATAATTACTTCATAAAACAAGTCAGGCTGTCTACGGGTTAATCCCGTAGGCAGCCTTTTTTAAATACAATTTCGTTTGCGAAATACTCGCGCTCTGCTCAGCTTCCTGTCGATCTGTAATGTCTCATTGCAAGGTGAAACAGCGCTGTCATGATTATAAACACCACAGCACCTGAAAGCGGTGTTACAAAGGCTGTCCACGTGGGCCATCCATAAAGCGGCTTATCCATAATCCATGCTGCCGGCACATGAAGAGTAAGCGCAAAGGGTGCTATTACTGTAAAAAGAGCCCTAAGGGGAAGCGGGTAAATATCTATCGGATACTGGCATGCGCTTCGTCCGCCGTAGGTAATTGCATTTACAAGCTCCACTGATTTTACACTGAAAATACTGAATATCGCCTCTATCATAAATAATCCCAATATAAGAAGCATGCTCATTGCTATAGATTCCACAAGTGCCAATACCTTCAGCAGATTCCAGGACATCCCCGAAAGACGGCTTCCCATTACAAGCGCTGCCGTTCCAACTGCTATGCAAGTGATTCTCCTGGGGTCGGTTCCTCCGCAAAGAACCTGCGTAAGCACGCCTCTAGGCCTCACAAGGAAGGTATCAAGGCGCCCTGTCCTTACCATCATGGGAAAATCCCCTGTTATTCCTCTTCCGAACAACTCCGTGAGATAAAATGATACCGACATCATTCCAAAAAAGAAATACAGATTCCCGCCGGTCCATCCCTTAAGGTTCTCAAATCTGTCCACGATCAGGATGACCACCATCATCTCTCCGCCCTCCATTACAAGCTGGGCAAGAGTCTGCATGATAAATGAACTTGTATATTGGAGATGGCTTTTTAGAAGCATTCCTATTGATTTTGTATATAGTCTGAATATGTCCATTAGATTTTCCTTTAACCACCCTGCACAATCATTCGCTTTCTGTTTGCATTCCACATAGCTGCGCCTAAAGATATAAGGGCAACTACCCAAAATGCCTGTAGTCCGTATACCCTAAAAGCACTAGCGGGAGCATATTCCCCTGTATATAGTCTGATCGGCGCATCAAGAAGCTGCGCATAAGGGAAAAATGTAATGATCTTTTGCCAACTCTCAGGAAAAAGATTAAGCGGAAAAAGATTCCCTGATAACGTCATCATCAAAAGATTGAGAAGCCCCTGCATCCCCCTGGGATCAAGGGTTCTCATGGTAAATGCCACGGTTATGTTTTCAAGGGCACACATGCAAAAAAGTCCAAGAGCCAGAGCCGGAATACATGCCAAAAATCCAGCGAATGATGAGGGCATTTCCAGGCCCCATCCCTTAGGCAAAAGAAATGCCATTATCAGCATCGGAACCGCACGCATTACGCTGCCCATGAGCTTTTGTGCCATAACCCTCATATAGTAAAATCCATACATATTTACCGGGCGGCAAAGATCATAGGATATATCACCTGACCTTATTTTATCTAAAAGATCCGCATCAGAGGCCACCATCATTCTGAAAAATGCCTGCTGAAGCCAAACATAAGTGGCTACACTTTCTATGGGAACAGACTGAGGCTTACCCTCATAAAGTGCCCTGTACAGAGCCACAAGAATAAGCCCAAAAAACATCTGGCAGAGGATTCCTCCTATCATTGCGCCGCGATACTGAAGTTCCATGCGAAGGCGCATTTTAAATACAGATAAATAAGCTCTCATAGGTCAAGCTCCTTGTACATGGCAGCAATCAGATGATCCGTGTTTTCAGGCTGTAAAGTAAGCTCGCTGATGTTTCCCGCATCCTGCAAAATTGAAAGAAGCTCCGCAGTAGGAAGCTTTGCAGGCTTGTAGCTAAGCTCTATTCCATCCTCTGTTTTACTACATATTACTCCATCAGGAAGTGATAATTCAGGAAGTGCTCCATCATATTTAACCCGCACATTACGCACGGTATCGAAGCGTTCAAGAAGATCGTTTAATTTTCCATCGAAAAGCTTCTGCCCATGGCCGATAACCATAACTCTGGAACACAGCGCCGCAATATCCTCCATATCGTGGGTTGTGAGCATGATTGTGGTGCCATGCTCTTTATTTTCCCATTTTAAAAACTCACGAAGTGAAAGCTTACTTACTGCATCGAGGCCTATCGTAGGCTCATCAAGAAAAAGGAGCTCGGGTCTATGCAGAAGGGATCCGCATAGCTCAGCTCTCATTCTCTGACCAAGACTTAGAAGTCTTAAGGGAGTTTTCATGAATTCCTCAAGCTGAAGGGCCTCAGAAAGCTCCTTTAATCTCGATTCATAGTCCCTTTGCGGAATCCTGTAAATATCCTTAAGAAGTGAGTAGCTGTCTATAATGGGAACATCCCACCACAGCTGGCTTCGCTGCCCAAACACTACTCCGATATTTTTTACATGTGCCTTGCGCTCATGCCATGGTACAAGACCGCCCACAGTAGCACTTCCTCCATCCGGCGTAAGAATTCCCGAAAGAATTTTAACTGTAGTTGATTTTCCTGCTCCGTTGGGACCTATGTATCCTACAAGTTCTCCCTTATCAACAGAAAAAGAAATGCCTTTAAGGGCGTTGACCGTATCTTTTTCCCTTAAAAGCCTTCCTTTTTCACGTTTCTTCTTAACAACAAAGCTCTTTTGTAAGTTGTTAACTTCTATATAACTCATTATGCTTCCCTTTAATCCAACAAAAACTTTCTGATTGCCTCAGAATATTCTACCAAATTCTCGCATTAATTGTTAAAAGAATTAGAAAATAACTCTACTTTCCGTAGGTGGTTATGGTATGCTTGCTACGTTAATATTTCTATAAGAGCTTTAATGATAATGAACTTATGGAGGTATAGACCATGAATCAATATGTAACAGGCGCAGTAATTAAGGAAATGCGCGAACAAAAGAAAATGACACAGCTCCAGCTTGCTGAGCTTCTTGGCGTGACCGATAAAACAGTTTCAAAATGGGAAACGGGAAAAGGTTATCCTGACATAACCCTCCTTGAGCCAATTGCGGACGCCTTCAGAATTTCAGTGACAGAGCTGATTTCCGGCAACAAGATCAAAAACGAAAATGTATCCGCAAACATGATGCGTTCAAAATTCTATGTTTGTCCCGTTTGCGGAAATGCAATTCACAGCATGGGCGAGGCAGTGATTCAGTGCCATGGCGTGCAGCTCCTCCCCGCAGAGCCGGAGCAGACCGATGAAAACCACATGATTTTCATTGAACGTGTTGAAGATGAGTATTATGTCAGAATCGACCACGAAATGACCAAGGATCACTACATATCCTTTATTGCAGCATCTTCCCCGGATCGAATTCAGATGGTAAAGCTCTATCCTGAAGGAAGCGCAGATGCCAGATTCAAGATAAGCGGCGTGCGCAAAATCTTTTTCTATTGCAATAGAGACGGTCTTTTCTCAATTGATGTCGTTAAGGGAATTGACGATAAGGAAACATCCTACGACAATACCAAGGAGAGGATGGAGCTTGAAAAGACAGCTGATATGCTGTTTGGGAAAATCGGCGGGAAGTAATCATAATAAAACAGACCTATGCGTTTTAAAATGAGCCTCATAAACTGGAGATGGGAGAAGATATGGTATACAGAAAAAAGAATTTCATTTTGGGACAGCTTGAAAACATTGAGTTGTTCGATTCTGTCCCGGAAAACTTTACCTACGACAGAGAAGACGCACTTGTAGATTTGAAAATGGCATTAAATATACTTAAGGCTTGGGAAAACACTGACAAATACCGCTTGCTTATGCCAAATTTGTAAATGTTTTGTTATAGGTTTTCTTTCTGTATTCCTTAGGCGTGACTCCTTCATATTTTTTGAAAAGAGTAGAAAAATGGCTCTCCCCGGCAAAACCTAAATATTCTGCAATGTCAGTACAGGTGTATTCATTGTATGAAAGAAGAAATTTCGCAGCGGAGATCTTTTTCTGCCTGATAAAGTCTGATACCGAGACTCCAACTTCCTTAGCAAAGACAGTAGACAGCCATGATGCATTCATTTCAAGCTCATCTGCAAGTGTCTGTACGGTTATTCTGTCATGCATGTGGTTTTCGATGTATTCCATGCATAGAAGGATTCTGGGCGAATAATCAGTCGACTTTTCATGATATGCCTTCATTCTTACTGCATAATCCAGCATCATCTCCTCATACAGAGCCTTTATTTCATCAGCCGAGTTTAATTTGTCCATCTTCAGAATATATAAGTCAGATAATCCATAGGATTCATCGGATGGCATGCCGCTCTCGATGCAGACTCTGCAGCATGTGGTTATTACTGATACAAAAAGGTATCTTTCCTGTAGTACAGGAGACTGTGAAAGCTTTGGAAATTTTGCCTTTCTATGCTTTACTAGGAACCTTTTTAAGCCGGATATATCACCGTTTTTTACGAAATCAAATCCGGACATTTCCTGACTCAGTGTCGCATGGACAAATTCCTCTTCTCTCTGCTTGAACAGATAATCAGAAAGCGCCACTTCCATCTGTTTTACCACTTTATCCTGCATCCACCCACTCCTTAGTAGACAATTTTTATTTAATTGTATCAGATTGTGAATGTAGCTCCAAATGCCATGATAGCTTTTCTGTTGCACATTGTTATGCAGAAAAGACTCTCTATAAACTGTGAATACATCTTCTGAACTGCTGCATTTCTCTGCTCTTTTTTTACTTCTGCTTTTCTTGTATCCTGAACGTCGTTAAATCTCATGGTACTTCCTCCTAAAATTGTTTATTGTCTGGTTGATTGGTTGTTTGTGTTTCCTTATGTCTGTATTATGCTTCTTAACCGGTTTTGAAAACATAATATTCATTTGTTTTTGTTTCTATTTGTTGTTCATTGCTTGAAGCGCTTGCCTTGTTTGTTTCTAAGTTATTTATACTCCTGCTCCGAGATAAGCAGCTTTCTGGCTCTTGGCTCTCAGAGCCACTTCACAGAGGCCTTCCGTAAAAAGAATGGAATAACTCCAAAACAGTTCCGGGATAGAGAGTATAAGCACCACATTTCACGAAAAAAAACAGACCATCATTACACTAATAATGGTCTGTTTTACACTTGTTCAGAATGTTTTTATCTCTATATTCTTATTTATTCTGCGTAATAAACGTAATTAGCCTTTCTGGGAGCAGCATCCTTAGCAGGTTCTGCTGCATATCCAAGAGCGCAGTGTCCGATTCCTTCAAAATCGCCTTCAATTCCAAGCTTCTCAAGGGGATGCTTTCATGAATATAGCACCGACTTACACGCCGTGTCAATGTCCAATCTAATTGTGCGCAAAGATTAATTATGCCATTTTCCAATTTTCAGTCTGCATCTGAACTGCAAGCATATGACTGTAAATTCCGTCAGCTTCCCTCAGCTTTGCAGGTGAATCTGACTCTGCCACTTTTCCATTCTTGAGAACTACTATCTTGTCGGCGCCGTCCACAGTTCTCATGCGATGGGCGATGATAAGCACTGTCTTATTCTTGATGAGATCGCTTATTGCTTCCTGTATCAGCGACTCGTTGTCCACATCAAGAGATGCGGTGGCTTCGTCCATCAGTATGATAGGCGCATCCTTGAGGAAGGCTCTGGCGATAGAGATTCTCTGGCGCTCTCCCCCTGAAAGCTCTGAACCATTCTCACCAATAAGTGTGTTGTAGCCTTCAGGAAGTTTTTCAATGAATTCGTCGCAGTGGGCGAGTTTTGCTGCAGCCTTGACCTCTTCATCCGTAGCTTCCTTCTTGCCGATTCGGATATTCTCAAGAACAGTATTATTGAAAAGCGTGACATCCTGGAAAACTATTGAATACATGGAAAGGAGCTTCTCAGGGTCAATCTTGGAAATATCCATGCCTCCAACAGTGATAAGTCCCTTTTCAATATCCCAAAATCTGGCAGCAAGCCTTGAAACCGTTGTTTTTCCACCGCCGGAGGGACCAATAAGGGCTGTAACCTCCCCCTGCTTGGCGACGAAGCTCACATCCTTAAGCACTGTTTCCCCATCCTCATATGAAAACCGCACATTCTTAAATTCAATATCATAGTTCTGATTTGTCAGCTCATCACTTCCGGTCTGCTCATAGTGAGACAAAATCTCATCCATTCGCTCGCACTGAGTATCGGTTGCGATGAGGGCCGAGAAATTCATCAGAGATATTTGCAGTGGCTCATACATTCTTGAAACCACCAGCAGGTACATAAAGAAAGTAACGACATTTATCTCATTTTTCATAAGAAGTGATGAACCAACAATAGCCACCGTTCCGATTCCTAACTTCAGAATCATCTGGGAGCTGCTGACAAATGCTGCGTTTACGAATTCTGTGAAAATAGTGTGGGACTCAACAGCCTTAATCTTTTTATTAAGTCCCACCATATATGTGTCCTGGGCGTTATAAGCCTTTAAATCCCTCACTGTTTCCAGCGCTTCCTGAATACCGTCTAGGCAGGCAACCTTGTATTTGCTTCCCTTTCGGTTCACCTTGTGCATTACATGTCTTGATGAAAAGACAATAATGAAGGCTATAGGGAGCACCCACACTGCAGCTATGGCCATTCTGGCATCAAAGAAGAAAAGGCTGATGACTACAATGGTAGTTGAAATGAAGGCACCAACCAGCTCCGGAAGCCAGTGCGATGAAGCGGTTTCAAGCATTGCACAGTCCGCCATGATAGTGTTTGTAAGGTCAGCTAAGTCCTTTTTTCCGAAAAATGAAAGCGGGATTCTTCTAAGTTTTTCAGCTAGAGAACGTCTTCTTACGCCGCTTTCTACATAGGTTGAAAAGAAAGTGGCATTGTACTGCAAATATTCAGTAAATGCTACAAGTAAAAGGCATATCACGGAACCCAGTATGAATATTCTTACATGATTTCCCGGAATCTCGCCGTTTAGTAGATCTCCCGTCATCATGAAAAGAATTCCTACTGGCATCATCTGTGCCAGATTTGCTAAGGTGCAGGCTCCGAAAGCCTTTACCATATCTTTTGCTCCCTGCTCAGAGAGCGCATATTTATGCTGTAACTTTTCTATCATTGTCCTGCTCCCTTCCCATTTTCCAATTAACTGATTTCTTATACTCATTCCACATGTGGTCGTAAATTCCGCCCTTTGCAAGCAGGGCATCGTGCTTTCCACTTTCTACAATTTTGCCATCTGAAAGAACGCAGATTTTATCTGCATCCACCACAGTTGATAGGCGATGCGCAATCATGATGACTGTTTTATCTTTAGACAGATTTGCGAAGGCTTTCTGGACCATGATCTCATTATCAGGATCTGCAAAGGCTGTGGCTTCGTCCAGAATAAGGATCGGAGCATTTTTAAGGAAAGCTCTCGCTATAGAAATTCGCTGAGCTTCTCCGCCTGAGACATAGGTTCCCTTGCTACCTATCATGGTGTGTATGCCATCAGGCAGCTTTTCGATAATATCCCAGCACATGGCGTCTTTAAGGGCCTGCACCACTTCTGCTTCTGTGGCATCAGGCTTTCCCATCCTGACATTATCAAGGATGGACATCTTAAGGAGTTTACTGTCCTGAAAAACGTAGGATACATTTTTCATCAGATCTGCCGAGGAAATATCCTTTACATCTACGCCGCCGATTTTGATGCTGCCCTGCTTCACATCCCAGAATCTTGCGATAAGGGAAGCGAGGGTTGTTTTGCCGCCGCCGGAAGGACCGACGAATGCCACATGTTCTCCGGGCTTAATATCAAGACTTATGCCGTCAATGGCGTTGGCCTTCTTTTCATCGTATGTAAATATGATATTTTCAATCTTTATGCTGCTATCCTTGGGATTTTGCGGATTAGAAGCTTCCTTAAGAGGCTCTACATCAAGAAGCTCATACATTCTGTTTAGAGCATCTTTTACTATCATCTGGCTCTCACCGGCATAGGCCACCTTCATGAGGGTAACCGTCAGGATCGGTGTGATGATGATGTAAAAGAGAATGTTGTATAGGAATGTATTTGAAACGCCGTTTCTTGCGAAGATAAAACTGCAGGCCACAAGGGCTGCAAACACTGCATTCGCAGCTGTGGTAAAGCCTATCATAGGCATTCTCATGCCGATGGTGTAGGTGATTGTCCACTTTTCATATTTATCGATGGCTTCTTTGAATCTTTTGAAAGAAAAAACTGACTGACCAAAGGTCTTTACAACGGGAATTCCCCTGACATATTCAACCGCTTCTGCAGACATCTCATCAAGAGCATTCTGATACTCTTTCATGTCATTCTGCATCTTTTCCCCCATCATTCCTCCCATCATAAGGAAGGCTAAAACCGCAGGCACGAGGCAGATAAGGCCGATCCTCCAGTCAAATATTAGGAGCATCGCGATAAGACCAACCGGTGTGGCGTAGCTGACTGCCTTGTCCGGAAGACTGTGTGCCAAAAACGTCTCCGTTGCTGCGCTGGACTCAGCCACGATTTTCCTGATCTTGCCGCTTCCTTCGGATTCAATGTACCCCATAGGAAGCTTCATAACGTGCTCCATCATGGCTTTTCTCATATTTGTCTGAACTCTGAAGGCTGCTAAATGGGAGCACATCAGCGCTGAGATGTACAGAAACATCGCAAGAAGACTCATTCCCACGGCGCTCCAGCCATAGCTGACTATGTGCGTTGCCTTTGAAAAATCAGGTCTGACCTCCACAACTTCCTTGATGATGCACCAGATATAATAAAACGGCACCAATGCAACCAAGGCGCTTATTGCGGCCAGAATCCATGAACTGATAGTTAAATACTTGTGATTACCTGCGTAATCCAATAGCTGCGATATAACACTTTTATTTCTATTCATTTTTCCCCTTCTTATTTCACGACTTCCCACATTTGGCCCATGTTTTGAAATCCATCCTGAGGAAGGCATCCTTTACAGGTATGTCCATCTGAGTGACTTCCGGATGAACATCCACTGCACCCTGAGCATCCTTTCGATGAAAAGATAACTCTTTTTATGATTCCCATGTTCTCGAGATATTCCATCTGTCTGGAAACATCTTCCTCACTGGTATGAAGTTCCATTGCAAGAAGTTTCGTAGTTCTGGCATGGCCATCCTTAAGTAATTCCAATAATTGTTCCATTTTTCATCACCAAATAAGCATTCCAACATGATATGCGATAAACGCCAGCAAAAGAGACACTGCCGTGTAATACAGCACAATCCTTCCTGTCCATTTCGCTGAATGTGTCTCCTGATATGTCGCTGCCAGAGCAACAACGCAAGGCATGTTGAAGGTCATGGCAAAGATAAATGCTAATGCTTCCGGCTTTGTTACGTTTGCAAGAAGAATAGAGCTTAAGGTCACACCATTTGCCATATTTGCTGTTGATCCGGCACCACTCATAGCATTGGTAAATGCAGCACTGTATGAACCACCGCTATAAAGTGCGCTGATAACACCGATAGCGCCCTCTTTTCCTATAGCCGATGCTAAGTATGAGAGGAATAACTGCCATGGCATACCAAAGAACTTTGTTACAGGCTCTATCGCTACACCGATTGTGTACAGGATTCCGCCTGTTCCCGATGGAGAATAGCTAAGGAGCCAGAATACACCACAGACAAGCAGTACCACACTTGTTACTCTGATAAATGTCTCTTTTGTTCTTCCAAATACATATCTGAAAAGTGCTCCCCACTTCGGCTTGTGATACGGAGGAAGTTCCATGATCATTCCGTAGCGATCTTCTTTCTGAACAAGCTTTGCCCCAAAGATTTTTGCTGTCACATACATATGTAAAAGCATTGTAAGAAGGATTACAGTGACCACCAAAACTGCGCCGGGTCCAAAGAATATAGATGAAAGCATAGGGATAGTAGCCCATGCTGCGCCACAGGGAACTGCCCATGCTAGAGCGATTGTCAAAACCTTCTGCCCCCAGTTATCGATAACTCTTGCTCCTGCCGCACCACCCATAGTGCAACCAAAGCTTACAAGGAAAGGCATAACAGATTTGCCCTGAAGTCCCAGTTTCCCCATTGTATTGTCAAACACATAGGAGATGCGGGCCATGATGCCAACCTCCTCAAGAAGGCCAAATACAAGAGTTACTCCAAAAACAAATCCCAACATTTTGAAAATATATGAAAATGATTGGATAATTACATCTGTAGCGATAAGAATTATGAATTCAGCACATCCAATAGCTGATAATCCTGCAGCGACAGGCTCTTTAAGCATTAGAACGAGCTCGCCAATGATCATAGGCGGAATAGCCGGAATAAAAGATGCTATAAGCCCCAACAGAACCGTAAGAATAACTGCAGGCTTTCCCCAGACCTTACTTGTATAAATACGGTCAAGCTTACCAAGGGTCACTTTTACTGATTTAGACTGGATTGCACCATCGATAACATCATCAATCCATGCAAACTTGCAGCCTCCGACTGCCACAGCCCCCTGAGACGATTTTCTTATTTCCTTTATTCTGTCGAACGTTTCTGCATCGAGTGCATTACCCAGTTTTCCCACTACTACTCTGTCGTTCTCCAAAACCTTAGAAGTAAGCCACATTGAAGAATATCCCGGAATAATGCCTTCCGGAATCAGGTTACAGATTTCCTGATATTCCTTAATGCTCTCGTACTGCTCTTTAAGCCCCGAAACATCAAGTCTTGAATCCTTCCTGATAGCTTTTTCCAAGGTCCTATAAAATTCATCGTAGGACTTCACATCTGTTGCCGAAAAGGGTATTACCGGAATTCCAAGCTTCTCCTCTATAGCTGCTGCGTCAATCTTTTTCCCCTGATCTGCAGCGACATCCGCCATGTTGAGCAATAGAAAACATGGTGCATTGATTCCGGCATAATCAGCCAGCATGAAAAGGCTTCTCTGAAGCTGTGAACTGTCTGCCAGGATACAGACCACATCTGCTTTTCCTGAAGTGATGAAGTCTCTCGTGATGACCTCTTCATCGGAGTTTGCCGATAAGCTGTATGATCCCGGTAAATCTGCAACGTTATACTCTTTTCCACCATAGGTAAAAGAGCCTTCTTTTTTCTCAACTGTCTTACCCGGCCAGTTGCCGACATGCTGACGAAGGCCTGTAAGCGCATTAAACAAAGTTGACTTGCCCGAATTAGGCTGTCCCAGGAGGGCTATAGTTGCAGCTGCGCTCATACTGTCACCTCCTCAACCATGATTCCATTGCATTCTCTGCGGTTCAGTGCGATCATGGTATCTCTTGAATAGACAAGCATGGGTCTATTACTATCATTTTTGATGACACTGACCTTGCATCCGGGTGTCAAACCTATCGATGTGATACGGCTCATAAATCTTGTGTCGCCATTGATTGCTGTGATTACAGCATCGTTGTTTTCCCTTACTTCACTTAAACTCATAACTTTCTCCTCTCTCAATGTTAGCGAATGCTAACTGAATGATAGCACATTTTTCTTATATTAAATGATGTTTTGAGTTTAATGAAAAAAGTTCTCAACCATTTGCTCCTCCTGCATCTGCTCTGCCGTTTTAGGATTAATAAAAAATGAGGGGCGGGGTACAGAGTCGTTTATTTTAACTCCATATCCCGTCCCCCTGGGACAGTTCTGTTTAATTCATAGCTTCGCCATTTACATAAAGTGTATATCCATTTGTATTCACGCTGGACATATCTCCATCAAAAGATGTGATATATGTGTCTGCAGTAAGTGTCCATGTACTGCTTTTATCGATAGATACTGAAACTGTTCCTACTTCTGTAGAAACGCTCTCACCCTTGGCATTTGTGATATTACCATCAATTGCACCTGTAAAATCTGAACCATCAGTAAGGTTTAAAGTAAGCTCAGAATCACTTCCTACGAGAATTGTTCCATCAAGTGTCTGATTGCTTGCATTTACTGTAGCAACGTTACTGTCTCCCTTCCATCCATCAGCACAAACCGAGAGAAGAACATTCGCTGAATCCTCATTAACAATCTTTACATTATCAAGATTGATCACAGCCTGTGTGTTTGTCACATGAAAAACATGACCATTTTTGCTCGTCAGTGTTCCACCATTCATTGTAAATGTGGAAGTTCCACTGTCCGCATCTCCGGACATAGACTGATAGATCATGATAGTGTCATAAAAGGTGGCATTACCGTTGGTATCTGTATTGTTTGCCGTCATGTCGCAGTCATTTAATGTAATGGAATTAATTCCTTCAATACATACACCTTCTGACAAATTTGAAGTGAGTGTTGCGTTAGAAACTGTAATATCTGCGGTTGAATAAATCGCAGGTGATCCAAGTCCATTTGTTGTATAGCTGCCACCGTCGACTGTAACTGTACCGCCACCACGGTCAGTTCTTATGGCAGCTGAAGATCTTCCGCTAGTCTCAATGGTAAGATTTGATGCCTCTGTGATACCACCACCTGTTGTCATGATTCCGCCAGACCCATCGCCTGTGGTGGTAATAGTTGTATCAGCGATGATTACCTTTGTTCCATCACCATCTGCTCCGTTTTTTCCACCATTACCACCGTAGGAAAAAACCCCGTTTGCTCCGTCAGCATCGGAAGTAATCGTGCTATCAGTAATAGTAGTTGTAGAGCCATCTTTCACAAGAACTGCAGCATTAAGCCCATAAAAATTGCAGTTATCTCCACCATCTGAGTCGCCTGTCTTTGTAACATTAGCATTTGAGATAGATACCTCTTCTGAAGTGCTTATCATAAGTGCGCTCTCATCTGCAACACTGCTATCATAGGTTTTTCCATCCTGCGAATCGGCAGCTACTATCTCATCAGCGGCTTTATACTCTATATCTGCGCTACTGCTTCCACCGCCAAATCCGCCTCCTTCAGGAGGATTTCCGGGTGCTTCGCCGTCAGGTTTTTCACCAGGTGCTCCATTCGGGGCCTGTCCGTCAGGAGCTTCTCCATCAGGTTTTTCCGGAGGTGTCTCCCCTTCCGGCATTTCACCTTCAGGTTTATCAGCAGGTACCTCTCCACTTGTCGCATCTGCAGAAACTGTGCTGTCCTCAGGCGCAGCCTCATCAGTAATAATCGTAGATTCTCCGCTTACTGTTCCTGTATTTGTACCACATGCGGTAAAGGTTACACACATCACTGTGATTGCTGCTATTGATAATACTTTTCTAAGTTCATTTCTTTTCATTATAAAATCTCCTTGATATTTCCTTTGAAAATCGCATCCGCAATGCTTTGCTTTAGTGGAGATTATGGATTAGAAAACTAAAATGAACCTAAAATGATTCCAAAAAAATTGAAGTTCACAAAATCTACAAAATTTATTTCCGGAATTGCATGGGCAAGAAGCAGCTCAATCTGATCTATGTCATCTGTGAAAACCTTCTTGATTCGCCCTGTTCCCAGCTCCTGAATATTACCAAGAGGCTGTTTCTCAAGCTTTCCCTGCAGAGAAATTCTGATATTTTTCAGAGTGTTATAGGCGCTGATGTGTGAAAATGAAAGACCTTGTACGTAAGAAAAAGAATAAATGACTTCACATATTGCTACGTAAAGAACCCTTAGCATGATATACGAAAAACTGATGCTCTCCCCTCGCGTTAGCGGTGAAATAATCTGATACAGAAAAAAGTACGGCAAGATATTTGCCACAATGCCTATGCACATCATAATTGCTGCAAAGGCTGTGTACTTTTTGTACTCCCCCACGTATGGGGAAACATTACCTGTTCCTCCTTTTTGATTTGAGTTAGTATTAGCTAACTCTGGTTTGACAAGTTTTGAGATATTTTCTCAGTGCAACATATTGACGATGTGGCACTGCCACATATAATGTTAGCATAAGCTAACCTAAATAAAAAGGAGGAATGTATGAGTAAAGTAGCAATAGTTTTTTGGAGTGGTACAGGTAACACACAGTCAATGGCAGAGGCAGTAAAGGCAGGCGCTGAAAGCAGCGGCGCTTCAGTTGATATGTTCTCGCCATCAGAATTTAATTCATCTATGGTTTCCGGCTATGATGCAATAGCCTTCGGATGTCCTGCAATGGGCGCTGAAGTCCTTGAAGAGACAGAGTTTGATCCTATGTTTTCTTCTGTTGAAGGCTCTCTTTCCGGTAAAAAGGTTGTGCTCTTTGGCTCCTATGGCTGGGGTGATGGTCAGTGGATGCGCGACTGGGAAGACAGATGCAAGTCAGGCAGCATAAATCTCGTGACAGACAGCGTAATCGCAAACAATGCTCCTTCAGATGATGACCTTGAAAACTGCACAGCACTCGGCAGAGCGATAGCTTAAATGAGCCAGGGGGGACGAGGTTATAGGGCCCCAAAATGGTCCACACCCCCGTCCCCCTGGTCCAAATATCAGTTACTTGACTTTTTGTTAGCACTTGCTAACCCCAAAATAAAGACATAATTGCGGTTTTTATACATATCCATTCCACTGCCTTGTTGATAAAAATTCTCACTCATTAGCCGCCTCTACACTCCCTTTGCTGTTTTATAATTAATGGACAAATCTATTAACGGAGTACATTTCCAAGTACAGAAAGGACTATCTATGATTAATTGGAGCACAATAGGAAAGGTGGCATGCGGTTTCGCGCTAGGTACAGCAGGAGTTAAGCTCCTCTCCAGCAAGGATGCCAAAAAATGCTACACACATATAACTGCTGCGGCATACAGATGCAAGGATACATGCCTTGAGACCTACACTAATATCAAGGAGAATTGTCAGGATATCAGTGCTGATGCAAAGGAAATCAATGAAAAACGATATGCTGATGAAAGAGCAAAAGAAATTGAGGATGCAAAGGCTGTTCTGGCAAACGCTGAAGCTGAAGCCGCTAATGCATAAGTAAGATATCTTGAACTTTATGTTCAAGAATGTAAGCTAGATGAAAGGCATACTATGAATTGTAAAATATTGCATGAAAACGGGGGACGTATGCGTGTACACATTGCTGTACGCCATATGTCTTCTTTTGAAGCTGATAAAATCCAGTATTATCTTTCCTCACTTCCTTTTGTAAAAAAAGCTGATGTAAATGAACGGACTTCAAATGCCATAGTTTTCTATGACTCTTCCTGCAGGAATGATCTGATACAGGCGTTTTCTGAATATAGTGAGAGAACAGAGATTACTGTACCCGAACATACAGGCAGGGAACTCCGTATCGAATATGAAGACAGAATGTTCTTCCATATTGCAGGCAAGTTTGTCCGCAGATTCATCATTCCATTGCAGATAAGAAAGGTGATCATATATCTAAAGGCTATCCCTTACATAATCAAGGGGCTTAAGTGCCTACTCTCCGGAAAGCTTGAGGTTTCTGTTCTTGATGCAACCAGCATTGCGGTATCACTGCTCAGAGGCGATCATGCAACAGCAAGCAATGTAATGTTCCTTCTTGAAATGGGTGAAATGATGGAGGACTGGACTCACAAAAAGTCCGTCGATGACCTTGCAAGGGCCATGTCCCTGAATGTAGACAAGGTATGGATGCTTTCTTCTGACGGCCAGGAGGTCCTTTCAAATATCTCTGACATAAAAGAGAATGACAGGATAGTTGTCAGAACCGGCACCATGATCCCCCTTGACGGTGTAGTACTAAGCGGTAATGCTTCCGTAAACCAGGCAGCCATGACCGGTGAATCCGAGCCTGTCCACAAAACAGAAGGCTCTCTTGTATACGCCGGTACTGTTATTGACGAAGGTGAACTTGTCATAACCGTACAGAAGGCACAGGGGCAGGGACGATATGACAGGATCGTAGCTATGATAGAGGAATCCGAGAAGCTCAAATCCGAGTCAGAAGCAAAGGCTGCACACCTGGCTGACAGACTTGTTCCCTACACTTTTGGTGCCACACTCCTCACCTGGCTATTTACCAGAAATGCCACAAAGGCCACATCAATCCTTATGGTAGACTTCTGCTGCGCATTAAAGCTCGCCATGCCTATTTCAGTGCTCTCGGCAATGAGAGAAGCCGGTGATCACAAAATATCCGTAAAAGGCGGCAAATTCATGGAAGCTGTGGCTGAAGCAAAAACAATAGTCTTCGACAAAACCGGAACTCTGACTCATGCCACACCAAAAGTTGCCAGGGTTGTTACTTTTGGCGAGAATGACGAAGATGAGATGCTTCGCCTTGCTGCGTGTCTTGAGGAACACTACCCTCACTCCATAGCCAACGCAGTGGTAAAGGCTGCAGAGATTAAAGGTCTGACTCATGAAGAGAAGCACACCAGAGCTGCCTATATCGTTGCACATGGCATTTCCAGTACGATTGACGGTAAAAAGGTATGTATAGGAAGCCATCACTACATCTTTGAGGACGAAAAGTGTATTGTTCCAAGTGGATTCACTGACAGGTTCGATTCTCTTCCATCTGAGTATTCGCACCTGTATATGTCTATCGGCGAAGAGCTCGCTGCAGTAATACTTATCGAAGATCCACTTAGAGATGAGGCTCCTTCTGTAATAAGGAAATTGAAAGAGGTTGGTTTTGAAAATGTAGTTATGATGACCGGAGACAGTGACAGAACTGCCAGGTCAGTTGCAGAAAAGACCGGCGTAACCAGATACTTCTCTGAAGTTCTTCCTGAAGACAAGGCTGAATTCATAAGAAAAGAACATGAAGCCGGCAGAAAAGTAATCATGATAGGTGATGGTATAAATGACTCACCTGCTCTCTCCGAAGCCGATGCCGGAATCGCGGTAAGTACCGGAGCTTCCATAGCAAGAGAGATTGCAGACATAACCATCTCCTCTGATGATCTCGGAGCTCTTTTAACGCTTAGAAGTCTCAGTACAGAGCTGATGCGAAGAATTAACCTGAACTACAATTCCATTATCGGTTTTAATTCATTCCTGATAATCATGGGAATGTTGGGGATCTTCACACCGACGACAACCGCATTCCTTCACAACGCATCTACCATAGCTCTCAGCATGAAGAGCATGACAAATCTATTGGATGATTGACCCAAAAACCTCGTAGCTGTTTGGCAACTACGAGGTTTTCTTTATTTATTTCGTTATCACAGATATGACTTTGTAATCCAAAGTCTCTATAGCCCTTGTAATCGTGGCGTCATCCACTTCCCTATCATACTCGACCACAGCTTCCTTCTTCCGTAAATTCAGCTTAGCTGATACTCCGTCAATTCTGTTGATAGCTCTTTTCACACGATTACTGCAGTTCTCACAGTGCATCCCGTCAATCTTAAAGACCCTGGTCTTAACCACAGGACCGGAAAGCTTCTTGTCTGGCTCCCTAACTGTAGATGATCCACCCCCGCAACAGCTTCCCTGTCCCATGAAATGCTTTGCTGCTCCTTTTGTGGCCATTATGATCACTATCATTAAAATTATAATTACAATCGCATTTGTCATATATTATTAATCTGCCTCATTTAAGTTTGACTATGTCAATCCTGTCTATCACGCCAATTTCCTCCAGGACTCTGATCATTCGGTAGACTGTGGCAGTACCTATTGAATCATCTTTCTTTTTGACATTACAACAAATATCCTTACATGAGGACCCATCATTTTCTGCAATTACATCTGCTACCAGTCTTCTTTGTTTTGTTATGCGCATTCCGCTACTTTTCAATGCTGTGATGATCTGTTCGTTGCTCATAATCTTGTTCTCCGTTAGTTGTCACTAACCGTCCCCCAACAATAAAGCCCGCTCTTGAACGGGCTTTATTACATTATTTGTTTTTGCATGAACAGGCAGCCTTGTGGCAAGCTCCCGCTGATGGACACCCGATGCAGTGTACACCTTTCTTCTTTTCCTTATAAATATATCTGATAGCAAGTCCAAGAATCATTACGATAATTACAATTGCAATAAAATCTGTCATTTTACTAACACTTTCTTACTTATAGTAAACGACATAGGCTTTTGCCTATTGTCGTTTGCAGCGCCGGATTTTGGTCGCTGAAAGCGACATGTTTCATTACAAAATCCGTGTGCATCCCTGCGGAGCTTTTATAGTAAGCGACAGATACTTCTGACGTTTACTATAAACAGATCAGTCCAGCTTGTACTCCAAAACCATCTCTTTCTGATTTCTCCGGATCAGGTATACGATAAATGCTGCAAAAACAGCAATCGCGATAAGTCCATATACAAAGCCTGCTCCCAAAGCGCCTGTTGTAATGAGAGTTCCGATCTGATATACAAGGAATCCAACAGTAAAACCTGTTGCAAGCTGAAGTCCAATAGCACCCCACAGCCACTTAGCTGACTTCATCTCAGAATTCATAGCTCCAAGAGCCGCAAAGCAAGGTGGTGTATAAAGATTGAACATAAGATATGCAAGGGCTGCAACCTTGGTAATTCCCATTACTGCTGCTACTGCATTTCCTTCACCGATAAGCTCAAGCTCCTCTGTATCGATGAGGTTAGAGATTGCATATACTGTTGCGATAGTACCAACAACATTCTCTTTTGCGATGAAGCCTGTAATAGCTGCCGCTGCAAGCTGCCAGCTGACAACACCAACTACAGGTACGAGAAGATATGCAAATGGTCCTGCAACTCCTGCAAGGATCGATGTGCTCTCCATTCCCTCTTCAACCGGCTTGAAGCTAAAGTCGAAGGTCTGCATGATCTGTACAACTGTGTTACATACAAGGATAACTGTTCCGGCCTTAACGATATATGCCTTACCTCTTTCAAGCATTGACTTAAGAGCAAATGAAAGGCTTGGAACTTTGTACTCTGGAAGCTCAATGATGAAGAAGCTCTTTCTGTACTTCATACCAGTGATAGCCTTGATAAGAAGTGCTCCAAGGAGGATCAGAAGGATACCACCCATGTAGCAGATAAAGCTTACCCATCTTGACTCCGGGAAGAATGCTCCGGCGAAAAGAGCTATTACAGGAAGCTTGGCTCCGCATGGCATGAAGGTTGCAAGCATGGCTGTTGCACGTCTCTCCCTCTCATTCCTGATGGTTCTGCAGGCCATGATAGCCGGAATTCCGCAACCGGTACCAATAATCATAGGGATAACTGACTTACCTGAAAGTCCAACCCTCTTAAAGATAGGGTCAAGAACAACTGTTGCTCTTGCCATATATCCGCAGTCCTCTAAAAGAGCGATGAGGAAGTACATAACCATAACCAGTGGAAGGAAACCAACAACGGCACCTACACCACCGATAATACCATCAACAAGCAGAGCATAAAGGAGTGGATTGGCATCTGCCATTGCATCTCCAACCATTCCCTGGAAGGACTCAATCCAGCCTGCAAGGATATCTGCAAGCCATGTTCCAACTGTTGTCTGTGAGATATAGAATACAAGCCACATGATGGCTGCAAAGATCACAATACCAAGAACAGGATGTGTAACTACGTTATCGATCGTATCGCCAAAGTTCTTGTCCTTGGTGAATACCTTACGGTTCTCTACTTCGCTTACGATCTTATTGACAAACTCAAATCGCTTTCTGTCAGCTGCCTCAACCTCATCCTTGCTGGTAAGATCGATATTACCCTGAACATATGGCTCTTTCTGACCCTTACCCTCAAGTTCAGCAGCTGCCTTGACAACTTCCTTAAGACCTGTCTCAGAAGTAGCTACAGTCTTGATAACAGGACAACCAAGCTTCTCTGAAAGGAGCTTCTCATCAATAGAGTTGCCCTTCTTATCATTGGCATCATTCTTGTTAAGAGCAACAACTACAGGAACCCCAAGTTCAAGGAGCTGTGTTGTGAAAAAGAGGCTTCTGCTAAGATTAGTTGCATCCACGATGTTGATGATAGCATCAGGATGCTCGTTCTTAACATATCCGCTTGTGATGCTCTCCTCTGATGTGAATGGAGACATTGAATATGCTCCGGGAAGGTCTACTGCGATCAGCTCCTTGTCGCCATCATAGTAGCTCTTTTTGATAGCACTCTCTTTCTTGTCAACTGTAACGCCGGCCCAGTTACCGATCTTTTCAGATCTACCGGTTAAGGCATTGTACATGGTTGTTTTGCCGCTGTTGGGATTACCCGCCATAGCGATTCTCATTTTTTCATCCTCCTAAAAGTTGCAATATCATTCAAAACACGTTTTAAATGTGTCTTCGAATCTTACTGAATTCTGATAGCATTCGCTAACTCAGGGTCAATATTATATCTTGCATCCTTAATAGCGACTACCAAATTTCTCTTTTTGTCTACAACTGTGATCTTCTCTCCACTATAACAACCAAGTGAAAAGAGAAAGCTCTCCATCTCTTCATCGCCGCCAGTTGCGACATTTTCGATTGTATATTCTGTACCGAGTGCTGCTTCGTTAAGTGACATAGACATTTTACTCTCCTATTTGCTTAAGTGTCGTTAGCAATGTATTACATCAATTAGCTTATGCTAACTTCATTCATAGGATATGCTTATCAATAATAATTGTCAATAAGAATTTTTCAAAAAACCCAGATTTTATCAGCTTTTACGCAATTAAATTGGTAATAATTTACACAGCGAAAATGCCAACTATTTAGCCGGCACTTGTATTTCCATTTGTTTTTCCTCATGGGTTATAGTATTCTTAATTGTAAGAAAAAGCTTAAGAAAGGTGGCCAAATTATGGCACTTCAAGAATCTGGAGAGATGTATCTGGAGACAATTTATGTTCTTTCACAAAGCCACACCAATGTCCGTGCCGTTGATATCGGCGAGGAGCTAGGTTATTCAAGGCCTTCTGTTAGCCGCGCCATGCATCTTCTTAAGGATGAGGGGCTGGTCAAGACTGATGACTATGGTTTTGTTGTTTTGACAGAAGCAGGCAAAGTTCTGGCTAAGCGCATCTACGAGCGCCATACAGTACTGACTGAAGCACTTAAGTATATTGGCGTTGACGATAAGATTGCCTCCGAAGATGCTTGTCGTGTGGAGCACTACATCAGTGATGAGACCTTTGATGCAATCAAGGTTTTCATGGCTGGCAAGAAGCAAAAGAAATAAAATGAGATGCCAAGGTTTTTTGCCAAGGCATCTCTGAAAAAAGACCGCTTTCCATGATCGCAAATGCTGATGCAGCACCTACAAATCCACAACCTATAACAGCTACTTTCCTATAATTTAATCCAGCCAAGATGTTTCCTCCTTTTCCACTACTTTATTCTGAAAACTGATTTATTCTATAACTTCACCGTTTCTTGAGATTGTTACAACCTGCCAGGGAAGGAATTTGCCACTATTTCTAATAGCATTTTCAGCAGCTCTCTGAAGACCTCCGCAGCAGAGAACTTCCATCCTTACTATCGTAACACTTGCAATGTCGTTCTTGCTGATAATTTCTGTCAATTTCTCTGTGTAGTCTCCCTCATCAAGCTTGGGACAGCCTATCATTGTGATCTTGCCCTTCATGAAATCCTCATGCATGTTGGCATAAGCGTATGCTGTGCAGTCTGCAGCGATAAGGAGTTTTGCGCCGTTGTAAAAATCTCCTGTTGTTGGAAGAAGCTTTATCTGACATGGCCACTGCTCAAGCCTTGATGGATGTGATACAAATCTGTCTGCTAAAGTCGCATTACTATCTTCCTTTGAATCCTCTTTTTTCTCGAACTTCATAAATCTTGAGCCGGGGCATCCTCCGCTTTCATGGCCTTCATGATGTCCACCAGGGCAGGCCTTTAGCTCTTTTGCCTTATTAACAGCAGCTTCATCGTATTCAGGAGCTTCCCTCTCTTCAAATGTGATAGCACCTGTAGGACAGGATGGAAGGCAGTCGCCAAAACCATCGCAGAAATTTTCTCTTACAAGCTTTGCTTTTCCATCGACCATTTCGATAGCACCTTCATGACATGCGTTCGCACAAAGCCCACAACCAATGCATTTATCCTCATCTATCTTTATTATCTTACGTACCATATTTTCCTGACCTCCTTGCTTTTATGATGTCAGTTTAATATGATTTACAATATAAGTATGTTGTTATAACCACATTTTATGGAGAATTTATATGAATATTGAAGTTCTGCAGAAAATTCCCCTTTTCAGAGGAATGACAGAAAATGAGATATCTGCTTTACTGAAGTCGCTTGATGCAAAAAAGCAGAATTATAAGAAGAATGATCTTATACTACACGCAGGTTCCAAGCCCGGAGTCATAGGGATCGTATTATCCGGAAGTGTCACAATCTTAAGTGATGATATATGGGGAAATAGAACTATCCTAAGCCATGTAGAAAAAGATGGGATTTTTGCTGAGGCCTACGCCCTTCTCGAAGATGTTCCCATGTTGGTTGATGTCATGGCCAACGAAGGCTGTTCTATACTTATGCTCAAAACAAAAGGAATTCTGAGCTCAGTAGTGAGCCAGAATTCCTGGGATTACAAATTCCTGCGCAATCTTTTATTAATATCTTCAAAGAAAAACCTAAATCTGTCAGGTCGGAGCTTCCACACTTCTCCTAAGACGATCCGTGAAAGAGTAATGTCATATCTGAATACACTTTCCCTACAGAATGATAGTAGTGAGTTCGACATCCCTTTTGACCGCCAGCAGCTCGCTGATTACCTGAACCTTGAAAGAAGTGCCCTTTCTAAGGAGCTTGGCAAAATGCAGAAGGAAGGAATAATTGAAACGCGGAAAAGTCATTTTAAGCTCCTTACGCCTTAGAATCCGGCATCGATGTGGCCTTTAAATATCTCCTTTATGCCGGTTTCTTTCTGATCTTCCATATGGCTGCCTTTATCAACATCCCGTCCCCCTGGTCCAAATATCAGTTCTTTTCATAAAATACGATATCCATCTGCTCGTTTATCTTTTCGATCTTACCGGTCCGGTGATATCCCATCTTTTCGTAGAGATGACAATTTCCCTTTTCCTGCAATATGGTATCAAGGCACCAGTTGTCAGCACCATATATCCTCTCAATTTCGAGAAACGCCTGCTGTGCTAAGCCCATGTTCCTGTATTCCTTCATGATCCATATCGGAGAAATGCGTTTTCTGCTTCCGTCTGCTTTATCAATCACACGGACCACACCTGCTCTCTCACTATCTGCCACTATGAAATGAACTACCTCCACCGACTCTATGTCGGAAGTGGTTTCTGTTATGCCGCAGAGCGGCATGAACCTTTGGGATGCTTAGTGCATCCCAAAGAACAGGGCATGTCCACTATGCCCCTATCCCATTGGGTTACCTTTGGGAATACTTTTCTTAAGATATTGGCAGCTCCGTTTATGTCTGCATTTGTTATTGTCCCATCGTAGTGCCTGTAAAGTCCACGTTTTATCCTTTTTCCGGAAAAAACATAGTCAGCATTACTTCCCTTTTTATACACAGGGATTGCATCCATCGCAAGGAAATCCGCTTTGGATGTATAGCTCTCTTCCGTAAGCGCAAACATGATCCCGTATTCAGCAAGCTTATATCTTAGCATATCTGCAAATATCAGCATTGGTATCTGCACAAAATTCTGGTTACTGATATGCCCCATACCCGCTTCCTGTTTCTGGAATACATTATGCCCCATCACTACGACATCTACATGGTTATCC
>NZ_AUJJ01000028.1:0-53224 GCF_000424165.1 Butyrivibrio sp. AE3006
AATGATCTGGGGTCTGTCAAGTAGACAGGCAAAACAAACAAAATAACATCAAACGAAAAGGTGGTCACATAAACAGTGATCACCTTTTTACTTTGTCGATGGTTGTATCCATCATATTTATCCTTGGTCTGCTTGTTGACTACTATAACTGCCAGGAAATAACTGTCAACCCTGCGCCAAGCGCACCGCGGAGCGGCGTTGGGGTTGACTGATATTTCCTGACAGTTATTCTGTAGTCAAGCAGATCAAGGATATTTGTGCGCTTTAGCGCACTTTATTCAAGGGCAGAGTCGCCAGACTCTGGCTTCGTTTTTGATAGATGATTATGCTGCCCACTTTGCCTTGTACTTCTGGATGCGCTTGTTCTCCGCAATAGGATAATCCTCTGGAGTGTCTGTGAGCAGAGCTTCCTGACGTACTTCTGCCGGAGCCTTTCCTTTAAATCTTTCCTGTGGACGTTCATATGTGTAGAAGTGGAGATATTTTTCTATTGCATCTCTGAGCGATGTTTCGTCGTTTATGTCATACATTGCATACATTTCTGTCTTGATTATTCCCCAGAATCCCTCTGTAGGACCATTATCAATGCAATGTCCAACCCTGGACATTGACTGATCCATTCCTTGGTTCTGAAGCTTCATTTGGAATACTTTGCTGGTGTATTGAAATCCACGATCTGAATGGAACAGAGGTGTGGCATCCGGATATGCCTCTATTGCCTTATCAAATGTTTTGAAAACTAATGCATTATTGTTTCTTGTACTGATTACATATGATACCGGAACACGATCATAGAGGTCCAGAATAGCGCTTAGATATAGTTTTTTATTGACCTCTGGAATCTTGAATTCTGTAACGTCAGTAGCCCACTTCTCGTTAGGTTTGTCAGCATGGAAATCTCTGTTAAGCTTGTTTGCTGCAACTGTTTCCGGTGTAGCATACGTATACTGTTTTCTCTTTTGACGTATAATGGCATGGATCCCAAGAGCCTTCATGATCCTGTGTATGCGTTTGACCTTGTATTCAGTACCATTGAAATGATTTATGTACAGTGTCATACGTCTGTATCCAAGGATATGGCCAAAGCGATCGTCATACTCTCTTATGAGTTCAGCAATCTTATGGTCCTCTAGTTCTTCTTCGGGGATCTCCCGATTAAGCCATTTGTAATAAGCTGCGTGTGATACACCCAGTGTTTTACACATCCAGTTTATACTCCAGTGCTTTTCATTGTAGAAAGACTGTATTGCTATATATTTGCACTCAAACCTAACCTTACCGAGCCTCACATCCCTTCCAATTCTCTCACTTTTTTTAACAGTTCAACAGTCATATCCCTTTCCTGAAGCTGTCGTTTAAGTCGCAGGTTTTCTCTGCGTAAGCGTTCAAGTTCATTAACTTCATCATCTGTTTTGTGATGTCCACGCTTATCAATGAGGGCGTCTTCTCCGTTAGCATCAAACTTCCTCACCCAGCTGTACACCTGTGTATAGGAAACATCATAGGTGGCTGCTGTACCTTTATAATCGCGATCATGATCAATGCAGTACTTAACGATTTCCTTACGTTCTTCAATAGTGGTTTTTCTTCTAGCTTCTGCCATATAGACCTCCCGCTTAGGATCATAATCCTTAAGCTCTCTATTGGCATTATACTTTTTTATCCACCGTCTTAAAACCGTCGTGCTTGAGATATCATATTTAGCAGTTATGTCTGTTATTGATCCTTTTCCTGATAAATAATCCTCAACTGCATTTATTTTAGTAATTGAAGAATACGATTTCGCCGTCGAATGATCATCCGAAAAAGCACTCGCTCCTCTAAGTTTATACTTCGCAACCCATTGTCTCAGTGCTGAATCTGAACGTGTTTCTTTATTATAATGAATTCCATTACGCTCACATACATCATAAGAGTTATACTTTCCCGACAGATAATCTTCACAAGCTCTGATTTTTTGCGCTGCACTATATTTATAAGAAAACACAAAAATACCTCCAAAGTAGACTTTGGTTATTTAACCTATCTACTTTGGAGGTATCATATCAGAATTAGTGCGAGGCCCCTTTTTAGTGCTAAAAGTCTTGATTAACACAAAGACCAGGCTTCGAAAAGCCTGGTCTTTGCTGTAAAATATATTTATGCTACTAAATAAAATCTTACAAGGAAATTATAGCCTTTCTTCCTTAAATCATCAAATAAAACTTCCGCTCGACATAGACCTATCAGTAGCAGATGACGATCCGGTACGCCTGGTAAGCGCATTCGTGGAGGAGATGGACCTTTCTGATCTTTATGCAACATATGAAAGAATCAGAAAAGGCCAGGCAACGCCCCGTCATATGATGAAGATAGCAGTCTATGCAGCAATGAACAGAATCTTCTCATCTCGAGACATAGAAACCTCATGCAAGCGTGATATCAATTTCATGTACCTTCTTGAAGGCTTGCCCGCACCGGACCATTCAACCATTGCAAGGTTTATTTCCCTGCATCTGTCACAGTGTTCAAAACAGATGATGGCTCAGGTTGGAACAATCCTTCTTGATCTTGGTGAAATCTCTGGGGAGAACATCTTCATCGATGGCACAAAGATTGAATCCGTGGCGAATAAATATACTTTTGTCTGGAAAAAAACAGTTTCAAAAAACATGGCAAAACTGACTGAGAAGATATGCCTCTTCTGCGCAGAGTGCGAGGAACTTTATGGCCTGAAGATTGTCTATGATGACCAGATATCACTTCATACATTAAAAAGACTCAAAAAGAAACTTTACAAGATTAAGAATGATGAAGGAATAGAGTTTGTCTATGGCTCCGGAAAGAGAAAAACTGTTCTTCAAAGGTCTGTCGAAACACTTGAAGAATACATAAAGAAACTCAAGGATTACACATATAAGCTGTACAAGTGTGGAAATCGTAACAGTTATTCAAAAACAGATCCGGATGCAACCTTTATGCGCATGAAAGAAGATGCCATGCTGAACGGACAGCTTAAACCTGCTTATAATCTCCAGCATGGTGTCGATGCCGAGTATGTTACCTGGCTTGATATATATCCAAATCCCACAGATACTCTGACACTCATTCCGTTTCTCAATGACATGGAAAAACATCTGCCGTTTAAGTACAAGAACATCGTGGCTGATGCCGGTTACGAAAGTGAAGAGAATTATGTTTTTGTCGAGGAAAATGACCAGACAGCATACATAAAACCTCAGAATTATGAACTTTCAAAAACAAGGAAATTTAAAAATGACATCAGCAGACGTGAAAACATGGATTATGACAGTGAGGATGATGCTTATGTTTGCAGGAATGGCAAAGAATTAAAGGCAATCTTTACCCGCAACGAAAAAACAGCAAGTGGCTATTCAAGAAGTGTCACTACGTATGAATGTGATAGCTGCAAGGAATGCCCGTACAAGAAAGATTGCATTAAAGGAAACAACTGCAAGACACCATTTGAAGACAGGAACAAAAGGCTTTACGTTTCGAGAAAGCTTGAAGAAAAGCGCAGTGAATGCCTTAAGCGGATAACCAGCGAATTCGGCACGCAGCTCAGAATGAACCGAAGCATTCAGGCGGAGGGTTCATTTGCAAATGTAAAAGAAGACATGAACTTCAGAAGATATTTGTATAAGGGGACGAAGAATGTTCTTGCACAAAGCGTGTTGCTTGCAATCGGATTCGATATCAATAAACTGCATCACAAGATCATGGCCGGCCGAACAGGAACTCATCTTTTTGAGCTAAAGAAAACGGCATAATTTTTGATCCTTAAAAATCAAACTCCTGTATCTGATCCGAAGATATCTTCGGACTATTAAGTTACTCTAAAAATATGAGATATGAGCAGAAAGCAGATATAAGTACCGATTTTTAGGCCTGAAAAAGGGCCATCGCCCAGATGATTTAATCATCTAATGCGACAGCCCCTTAAGTTTTTATTGTTTAGTTTGTTACCACTACGAAATTCCCAAAATATGAGAATTTGTATTTGGAATTATCTGTATCTATTTCATTTTCCGCTATATCGTCTCTATGCAGGATGAAAATGTTTCCATCATCAAGGTAGGAACCAAAGGCTTTATCAAAATCCTCCGGCAGACTAAATACAAATTTTCCAAAGGAATCTGCGATTCTAAATTCTGAGTTATCATCCCTGTAGTGAACGGTTTCCATAAATTCATAAGGTGATGTCTTTGTGTAATACAGGGCAACCATGTATGGCGCTGATAAGTGCGAGTAGGTTGAGTAAACAAGCTTATCGTCAGCTGCTGCTTCGTTTGCATAGCTGCAGGCTTCACCATAGCCCGGCATGAAGGCCTCAGCACTCATTTTGTTGTACTCGCCAAAATATGTCTTTATGAATAGAACGGCGCCTATAAAGAATATGGCAGGTGCCACGGCCTTGCAGGCTATCATCATAGCATGTATAGCCTTACTTGCTGTAGATTTCTCTATCAAAATGAATTCTGATGTGGTAAAAATATATCCTCTTGCAAGAAAATACATGGCAGGTATGAAGAGTACCACCATTCTGTTTATATCTTCCTCAACAAAGAGCCCGAAGATAAATGCCGGTACAAATAAGCTTATTATGAAGATGTCCATGCATTCACCGCGTTTTGCTCTTATAAAGCTTGCGATAATGCCTATGATGGTCATAGGAAAGGCAAAGGTAAACAGCGGAGCATAGCCCGGTATATAGTTTAGAATCTGCTCAGATGAGTTACCCACAGTCAGATTCTTAACCATGGTAATAAAGCTCTTTGCGATGGCCAGCATAAAGCCTGAACCGGAGGCAAATACGGATCTTTTTGCGGTAAGAGCATTTATTGTAAATACCTGTGTTACGATCTGCGGAAGTCCGAAAAAGCTTACTGCATAGAATAGGATCAGCGGCATTGATGCCAGAATAAACAGTATAATGCCGAGGATCATCTGGAAAGGTGTCATACGACCTGTTTTTACGCAGAATATGGATATTATCAAAAGATGAATCGGTATAATTATGGTGGTTGCGCCGTAGCTGTAGAGCGATAATGCATAGCAGATGGCTGACAACGCAAAGATAACTGTGGCCTTTACATCAGATGAGCTAAGAACCTGCCTTTTCTTTTTATCTCTTGTCTGGAAAAGTGTTCCCACATTTTCGAAGGAGGAAAAATCCTTCTGAAGGGTCATTCCCTGAGCAAAAAGGAAAAGTGCCAGGATAATCCAGAAAGGTGTGGTGTTACTGTCAAGACTCCACCTTGAGAGCATCAGATGATAAGGACTAAAGGTGATGATGCAAAGTGAAACCAGCGGAATCCAGACGTATTCGCCGTTTATATTCTGAAGTGAGTTTATGTTTTCAGAGGTTTTAATACTGGTTGAGGATAGCTTCTGTATTGTAAGGAAGAACAGAGGAAGTGTAATGATCCCCAAAACAGCCGGTAATGCACGAAGTGTTGTGACCCCTGAACCAAAAAGGAATGTGGTAATCACATTGAGGTAGATCATAAGCGGACTTCCGCCGCCTGAACCGTAGGTTATGGGATAAACCGGGAACCTGAAGCCGTTTCTGTCGATGCCAAATGCGGACAGAATGTAAGCCTCATATCCTATAGAAGCTTCATCCTGGTGAAGACCCATTGGAATTTCGCCAAGTTTGTACAATCTAAGGAGAGCTCCCACTACCACTACTGCGATAGGAAGCAGAATAGTATAGAGTTTATTAAATGAAACATTTGAGATATTGATCTGAGAGCTGCTGCTTTTGTCACGCTTATACCATAGAACAACACATCCGCCAGAGGCAGCCAGATATAATAAAGTAAATAATAGGTTTATTTTACTCATAGTGTGCTCCGAAGCTTGATTTTTCTAAGGATTTTATTCCTAATATCCATTAATTATAGAAAACAGCTGGCCTTCCGTCAAACTAAAAACAAATTTCGTTATAGTAGCAAAATCTGACATTCATGTGCTATAATAAACTCTGTTTGACAATTTATGGAGGATTGTATAATGCCAATTAAGATAAACAGTTTCATGGGTAAATTCGGATGGTTTGCAAGAAAGCATTTTCCTATGCTTGCAAGTGAAGCATATTTGAAGCTTCAGTTTGTCACAAGACATAAGTCTCAGCAGAAGTATATTGACTACTTCATGAACGCACCTGAAGTGCCGATGCCCAATGTTGTAAATATCGAGACCATCAACAGATGTAACTCTACCTGCGCTTTCTGTACAGCTAATGTACACGCAGAGAAGAGACCTCTTTGCAAGATTGATGATGAGCTTTACAAGAATATCATCGACCAGCTTGCAGACTGGGGCTACAAGGGACATCTTACTCTTTATGGTAATAACGAGCCCTGGCTTGATACCAAGATTGTTGAAAGACATAAGTACGCAAGAGAGAAGCTCCCTGAGAGTTTCATTTTCATGAGTACCAACGGTCTTATCCTTACAATTGATAAGGTTAAACAGATTAAGCCTTACATCAATCAGCTCATTATCAATAACTACAGCATGGAATTTAAGCTCCATGACAATATTCAGGAGATCTATGAGTACGTTAAGGCTAATCCCGAGGAGTTTAAGGATCTTGATATCGAGATTCAGATGAGATATTTAGAGGAAGTCCTTACAAACAGAGCAGGCTCTGCACCCAATAAGCAGGCCACAGAGAAGGTTATCAAGGAGACATGTCTTCTTCCCTTCACAGATATGTGGATCATGCCTAACGGTAAGCTTGGTCTTTGCTGCTGTGATAACTATGAGGTTACTGATTTTGCCGATCTTAGTAAGGTAAGCCTTAAGGAAGGCTGGGCTTCAGAGAAGTTCATGGAAGTCAGAAGAAAGATCGCAAACGGTCGTCAGAACGAGCCTTTCTGTAAGCACTGTGATTTCATCGATGCAGGCTTCCGTATGACTATGGTTAACGCTATTCTTGAGGGAAGAGATCCCAACAAGCTTGGCGGTCAGCAGAGAATGAAGCTCATCAAGAAGGAAGACTGATTTAAGGAGTAATTGTGAAGGATTTTGCCGGAAAAATACTTTCAAGATGGTATATCCTGCTTATAACTTTGTTTATTATGGCTGTTTTTACCATGTACATGGTGGTTGGTGAAAACAGCTATATTGCTATACCCGATAATCTCGATCTTTTCATGGCACAGTACAAGATGATGCAAAATACCGATACGTTTTTTGCTCGTGATGCGCTGGTGCCGTTTCTTCATGGGATCAGCAGAGATAATCTCCCCGGTGAGTTCTATCTCTATTCGGTATTATTTGAAGTTTTCCCCGCTTATACAGCATATATCCTGGGATATATTCTAAAGGTTGTGATAGGCCTTGTTTCATGTATTCTGCTTGCAAAGGATTTTGGGCTTAAATGCGATGCCCCTGCATATATCTGCGGGTTTGCCTATGGAATACTTAATCTGTTCCCTGCTTTTGGAATTTCCTTTGCTTCAATCCCCCTCGTGATCTATCTCCTAAGACGGATCTACAAAGAGGGCCTATCGGTAAAATCAATTAAATTCTATGTGCTTTTGTTCTTGTACCCGGTAGTTTCTTATTTTTCCTATTTTGGAATGTTTATACTTGGATACCTGGTGCTGGCCATAATATGGAGATGGATAGCAGATAAAAAGCTATCAATCCCTCTTTGCATCGGCCTTGTGGTGCTGGCGGCAGGTTTTGTCATTTTAGAGTATCGCCTTTTTGGAACCATGCTCTTTTCTGATGAAGTTACGATCAGAAGCTCCATGAAGGATGCCAGTATGACGCTTCCGCAGATTTTGGGAGAGTCCTTTGATGTATGGAAAAACGGCATGATGCATGCAGATGATGCCCATTCATATTTTGTTTTGCCCATATGCATCATCTATTTTGTTTTTCTGAATGTGAGATATATTTGGAAAAAGAACATTCGCGGGATTTTTGGTGATGTTTATAATCTGTTTGCTGTGCTTTTAGTATTTAACAGTGCAGTATACGGGTCATATTATAGCGAGGCCATGAGGAATCTTGTTGCAACGCTTGTTCCTCCTCTTACGGGCTGGCAGTTTAACAGAACCATCTTCTTTAGCCCCTTTTTGTGGTATGCATCTCTTTTTATAATCTGCTACCGGATGGCTAAGGCAGCAGGGGAGAGCGATAGTGATATTTATAGGAAGGCTCTGAGCTTTGGATCTGCAATCATACCGGTCGTAGCAGTATTTGTGATCCTTATCGGATCAAAGCACTATAACGATCTCTATGACACTGCTTACGGAACGGCCTATAGGATAAAGACGGGCCATGAAGTGGACAGGCTTAGCTATGGAGAATTCTATTCAGAGGAACTTTTTGATATAATAAAGAACGATATTGATTATTCGGAGAATGATTGGTCGGCAGCCTACGGAATGCATCCCGCAGTGCTCGAATATAATGGAATATCAACCATAGACGGCTATCTTGGATTCTACACCCAGGAATATAAGGATGCCTTCAGAAAGGTTATAGAGCCGGCGCTTTCCCGCAAGGAGAATACCCGGATATACTTTGATGAGTGGGGAGCAAGATGTTATCTCTATTCGGGAACCGATGATTCAATAGTTATGGCTACAAGAAGCTATACCGGTGTCACCGATAATGATATTTATATTGACAGTAAAGCTCTGAAAGATCTGGGCTGCAGATATATTTTTTCCAGAATAGATATATCCAATGCGAAGGAAAAAGAACTTACGCTAAAGGGCACATACAGTGATGAATCATCGCCATATGTGATTTATGTATACGAGGTTAATTAAGGAAGGTAAAGTGATGGATAAGATTGCGGTTTTAATCCCCTGCTACAACGAAGAGCAGACAATTGAGAAGGTCATAAAGGACTCAAAGGCAGCCCTGCCTGATGCGGTTATTTATGTATATGATAACAATTCATCGGACAGAACTGCAGAGATTTCAAAGGCAGCAGGCGCCATCGTAAGACATGAGTATGTACAGGGAAAAGGGAATGTAATCCGCAGAATGTTCCGTGAGATAGATGCAGAGTGTTATATCATGGTAGACGGAGACGATACCTATCCTATGGATTCAGCTCCCGGAATGTGCGAACTTGTACTTAATAAAAACGCTGACATGGTTGTGGGAGACAGACTTTCATCAACATATTTCACCGAGAACAAGAGACCTTTCCACAATTTTGGAAACAGTCTTGTAAGAGGCAGTATAAATAAGCTTTTTGATTGTGATATCAGAGATGTTATGACGGGATTTCGCGCATTTAGTTACGAATTTGCAAAGACATTCCCTGTTTTGTCCACAGGCTTCGAGATTGAAACCGAGATGACAATTCATGCTGTTAACAATCACATGCAGATAGAGAACTACATCATAGAGTTCCGTGATCGTCCGGAGGGCTCCGAGTCCAAGCTCAACACCTATTCTGACGGTATGCGCGTGCTTATGACAATTGCAAGACTTTACAGAGATTATAAGCCCATGGGCTTTTTCTCAATCCTTGCTGCGATTTTCGCCGTTGTTTCAATTGCTTTCTTTATTCCGATCCTTATTTCTTATATTGAAACAGGATTGGTTGAGAGATTCCCTACTCTTATCGTATGCGGCTTTGTTATGATGGCTGCGCTGCTTTCGATATTCTCGGGACTGATGCTCAATAACATGACAATAAATCACCGAAGAGAATTTGAGATGAGGCTCATAAGCCTTCATTCCGAAAAAAAGGAAAAGCTAAAAAAATCTTGACAAAAATATGCCCTCTTTATCTGAGAAAACCGGAAAAGAGGGCATTTTTATGGGATTTTTTATTTTGAATTTACTGTGACCACAATCTTAAGATTATCTTAAGATTCGAAAGCCTTTCTACAAAATAATTAAATTCATGATATTATCAAAAGGATAATTAATTTTGACTGACTTACTGAGAGGAGTTTTTTATGAAAAAGAAGCTGGCACTTGCCATGACACTTATGTTGGTATTTTCTGCCGGATGCTCAAAGGAAGCAGTATTATCTGCCAAAAACAATGCTAATAAGGCACAGACAGAAGCTTCTGAGGAGAATGTAACTGGCACTGAAGATGCCGGTGCGAATGATGCAAACAGCGCAGAGTCATCTACTGAGAATGCAGATGCTGAGAATTCTTCAGGTGATGCTTCTTCCGTAGCAGCTTCATTTAATCCGGATGATATAGTTGAGCCTGAGATTGCAGAAGAAGTGATAACACAGCCTGTTGATGTTCTTCAGAAGGATGCAGAAGCAGATGCAGCCGCAGCCGCATCAGCAGAAGCTGAGGCACAGACAGAGGCGGCTGTTCCGGAGGATAACACTATCGATATTGTTTTTCTTGGTGACAGCCAGTTTGACAATGCCAGAGATACAGGAAGTGAGATCCCTGCATATACCAGAGCGCTTATGGGTGATGATGTACGAGTTTATAACCTTGGAATCGGCGGAACCTGTGCTTCCATAGAGAGAGGTGCCAGTGATCTTCCGCAGGATATCAATGATTCATGCTTTGTAGGCATTTGCTATGCTCTTGCAGGACAGCTCCCGGATGATTCATTTATGAATAATACATCTGCAGCTGAGGATTATCACAAGGTTAATCCTGCCAATGTTGATTTCTATGTTATAGAATACGGTGCAAACGATTACATCAATGGTAAGGATTTAAGTACTGAGGGGGAGCCCTTTGATATTCACTCCTTCAGAGGCGCTCTTAATAAGGGTTGTGATATTTTAAGTTCCATAAGCCCTAAGGCAAAATTCATCATCTGCAGCCCTTCATATTGTATCTGGTATGGTGCTGACGGATATGTTATTGGAGACAGCTACACGGTAAGTAAGGGAATAGGTACTCTTGCGGAGTATGCGGATATATCAAGGAACCTTTGCGAGGATAATGGCTATTTCTACCTTGATACTATGTATGCTACATATTTTGATCTGAAGATTACTACTTTTGAGGATTATCTCGCTGACGGACTTCATTACAAAGAGGTTGGCAGACAGGTCTATGCCACGGTTTTGGCACATTTCCTGAACAAATCTCTTGGACGCGATGATGCAGAGCTTCCATATATTGAGATTAATTCATTTACTTATAATAATTAACAACTAATATAATTATGCGATATAATGGGCTTCAGGGTATTTAGTAATAACCTGAAGCTCATTTTTTAGGAAGGAGAGTCTTTTTGATGAAAAAAGGACCCCGCTTGCTTGTCAGCACAGTTATTTTTTTGATTATTCTTGCAGGTGCTGTTTTTGCAGCAATGCTTGTCACAGAGAGAAAATCCAGCTATGAGAAAAATGCATCCTTTTTCCAAGAAGCAAAGGCAGATCATCTTGATGTTCTTTTTATAGGATCATCCCATGTGATAAATGGTATCAATCCGCTGGTACTTTACGAGAATTATGGTATTACTTCATACAATCTCGGTGGACACGGAAGTCTTCTGCAGGAGAGCTATTGGCAGCTTATAAGGGCGCTTCAGTACTGTAAACCGGATTATGTGGTTGTTGATGCCTATATGCTTGAGAAAAACTATAAGTATCTTGATAAATGCTATGAGGATACGCCGGAGGACGAGCGTAAGACATCCATAGAGCAGCTCCATCTTAATATGGATGCTTATCCCTTGAGCAGACTTAAGATAGCAGCCATAAACGATCTTATAGAGGATAAGGATATAAGGAATCAGTTCCTTTTTAACTTCATTGTTTATCATGACAGATGGAAGGAGCTTGAGGGCAGCGATTTTAAGAGACTCACAGGTACCATGAATACCAATTCGGCTATGGGCGCTGAGATGCGATATCTTGTAAAAACCGATGTGGATGAATATCCTCAGTGCGAGGAAGGCCAGGTTCTTGATGAGCACACAGTCGGCGAAGAGTATCTGATGAAGATTATCGATGAGTGCCAGAGAGACGGAATAGGTATTCTTGTGACTTACCTGCCTTTTTCAGCTGAGACCAAGGATCAGATTGCGGCTAATACTGCTGAAGCTGTAGCCGAAAGATATGGCGTTCCCTGCATCAATATGCTTAAGGAAGATGGCATTATTGACGAGGCTACAGACCTTAACGACCACGGACACCTCAATGTTAACGGAGCAACCAAGGTCACAAATCGTATTGGAGAGTGGTTTAGCCAGAATGCGGATCTTGCAGATCACAGAGGAGATGGCGACTATTCCAAGTGGGATGAGCTTGCGGCAGATTTTCATGAAGAGTTAGACGACATGCTGCTTTCCGGAAATGATATCAGATGTGAGCTCAATCTTCTTATGAGGGATGATGTCAGCAGCATTGTTTATGTAAATACTGAGTCAGAAGCTTTTCATGATGAGGGTATTAAACACCTAATTTCAAGGCTTTCAGGGACTGATGGAATAGAGATGGCATCAGCTACGGAAGGTCCTTACATACTGATTAAGGATGCAGCCTATGGCAAATATGAGGCCTGCGGCATGGAAACCATAGAAAATGCCGCCACAGCCATGGGAGAGCTTACTTATATTCCGATTGAGAAGAATTTCAGGCTTCTATATCCTTCAAGTGATGAGGAAGTGAACTATTTATATGATGATACTCATTATGATGAAGATATTCAGATTTTGATATATGATAATAATAGTGGAGAGATACTTACCCATCTGTATTATGAACCAGAGCAGACAGAATATGTTTCCACAAAATGATTTTAGAAAGGAAAGAATAAATGGCTAAAGTTTGTGTAGTAGGAATTGCGGGAGGATCAGCTTCGGGGAAGACCACCATCGTCAACAGGATCAGAGAGAAGTTTGGTGATGATATTGTTGTTATAAGCCACGATTCATATTATAAAGCTCATAACGACCTTTCTTATGATGAGAGAAGCAGACTTAACTATGACCACCCCTCTTCTTTTGATACAGAGCTTCTTATAGAGGATGTGAAAAAGCTTAAGAGAGGCGAGGAGATTGATATCCCGGTATATGACTATGCTATTCACAACAGATCAGAGCAAACTATTCACGTGGTTCCAAAGCCCGTAATTCTGCTTGAGGGAATCCTTATTCTTGAAAATAAAGAGCTTAGAGACCTTATGGACGTTAAGGTCTTTGTTGATACTGATGCGGATGAGAGACTTATGAGGCGTATCAGAAGAGATACTATCGAGAGAGCCAGAAGTGTCGACTCTGTTCTTACACAGTATGGCGAGACTGTTAAACCTATGCATGAACAGTTCATTGAACCCAGTAAGAAATACGCTGATCTTATTATTCCAAGAGGCGGTGAGAATCTTACAGGAATCAATATCTTTACTGAACATCTTCAGTCCATGCTCAGGGAGGAGGTACGCTGAGGATGATTGTGCTTTCGGTTCTTGCTCTAATATTATGGCTTTTTATTATACCGATGTGCATGGGACTTCTTTTGCAGGGACTGCTTCCTTACACAAAAAAGACCATTGGGATAACCTTTTTATGCGGTTTTATCCTTTCTTTTGCTGTGTTTGAGGTAGTATCTATTCCCTGTATGATTTTGTTAAAGTACGGCGCTTTTAAGATGTGCGTACGTGTTTTTGGAGCCTGCGAGATTCTGCTTTCTGCTTTAGGTGTATTTTTAACAGCAAAGAGAGTCAGGAAAAAAGTCCGCGATGGCTACGTGCCAAGATTTTCTGAGGATTTCAGGGGAGGCAGAATTCATACCTTCATGAAGCTTACCTTTCCCGGTGAAGAGAAGGCAGATCCTTCAGCTCTTATAAGCCCAAGAACTGATGTGAGAGTGATGAAGGTTCAGTACAGCCTTGAGAGCTATGTTTTCTGGGGAATCTTTTTTCTTATAGTATTGTTCCAGTTATTTATGGCAGTATTTATGGCACCCTTTGACGGAGATGATGCTTATTATGTAGTTGAATCTCTTCTTGCACAGCAGGCCGGGGTTATGAATACAATCCTTCCTTATACGGGAAGCTCCACAAGCCTTGATCTTAGACACGCAATGGCTGTATTTACCATGTGGGAAGCATTTATCGCCAAGGTTAGCGGAGTGCATGCGACTATCGTGTGCCATTCCATTATGCCCCTTGTGCTTTTGCCACTGGTTTATCTTATATATCTTGAGATCGGAAGAATCCTTCTTGCCGGTAAGCAGGCGATGGTTCCGATTTTCATGATATTTATGTCTCTTTTTATCATGTTTGGAAATACTTCCATTTACACTGCAGAGACCTTTCTTATGATGCGTACCTGGCAGGGTAAAGCCATGGTTTCCAATTTTATCATTCCGCTTATTTTGTGGCTGTTTTTGTGGATGTTTGATGATTGCAGAAAGCCCGGATATCTGTGGAAGGAAGAGACAGCAGGCGGAACAAGGGTTATCAGAAACTGTTCATGGGTGATCCTTTTTATGGTCAATATGTGTGCAGGAATCATGAGCTCCATGGGAATCATGTTTGCATGCGGCTTTACAGCACTTTTGACCTTCCTTTTACTTATTTACACAAGAGATTTTAAGGTCATCGTTAAGGCGGCCCTTTCAATAATTCCCAGCGTGATATATCTGCTGGTATATAAATCTATGTAGAGGTTATTATGTACGGAATTTTTATGGAAAGCTGGGTGATATTTAAGCAGTACGGAGGAAACGGCTTTATGCTGGTCCTTTTTGCGGCTGCTCTAATATATCTCCTTATAGCAGAGAAAGATTACAGGAAAAAGATGGTGATCGGGATTGCGCCGCTCATCGTGCTTCTTGGCTTTTTTGTGCCCTTTACCAGAATAGCTTATGTTGCAATCTTGGATGATGGGGCAGATACCTATTACAGGATACTGTGGCTTCTTCCTATGGGAGTGTGCATCGCCTATGCGGGCTGTAAGCTTTTTGCTTCTCACAGAAGGATTGGCACGGTTGTTGTCAGCGCTCTTATCATTCTTTGCGGCAGCATTGTTTATAAAAATCAGTATATGCAAAGAGCTGAGAATCTTTATCATATACCGCAGGTTGCTATCGATGTCTGTGATGTTATATCGCCCAAGGAGGGTGAGCCCAGAGTAAGAGCGGTTTTCCCTGAGGAGCTTGTTCATTTTGTAAGACAGTACGACACTAATATCATGATGCCTTACGGAAGAGATATTATTGCATGGAAATATTACAACGCTGTTCATGAGGCTTATGAGAATGTTGAGACCATAAATGCAGAGGAGCTTCTTGCCGCAACAAGAGAGACTAAATGCAGATATATTGTTATGCCCAAGGGCAGAAGTATTGATGTGGACCTGGAGAAAATGGGACTTACTCTCATTGCAGAAGTGGATGCATATAATATTTACGAAGACCCTAAGATGGTAAACTGATTCCTATGACTTTTAATTCTTACATATTCATATTTGTATATTTGCCGGTATTTATTCTCGGAATACATTTAATCCAGAGATTTTGTAGTACGAGAGATAATGCCGAAGTTATCATGCGCCTTTGGATTATTGCCATGTCAGTCCTGTTTTTTGCAGGCTACGGAGCATTAAGCATAGGTGCTCTTTTTGTGAGCATAATCTGGAATGTGCTTTGGGGATATCTTATAGATAAAAAGGGCGTTTCACTGATTCCCGGAGTTCTTGGAAATGTTTTATTTCTTTGCTTTTTTAAATATAACGGCAGTATCGTAATGCCGGTGGCTGTGAGTTTTTACACCTTCCAGCAGATAGCATTTCTTGTGATGCTGAAAAAGAAGGAAGTAGAAAGTTTCAGACTTTCTGAATATCTTAGTTACATTCTGTTTTTTCCAAAGATAATGCAGGGCCCCCTTGCTGATTACAAAAAGATTACAGGTGAGCTTAATTCCCTAATTAAAAAGAAAGTAGCATCAAGGGATATCCTTATGGGAATGGTGCTTTTTATTCTCGGTCTTGCTAAGAAGGTCCTGTTCTCAGATGCGTTGGGACTTGGGGCGGATTACGGATATTCCAATATTCAGACTCTTACGGCAATAGATGCCATCATTGTGGCTCTTAGCTATTCACTTCAGCTCTATTTTGATTTTAGCGGATACTGCGATATGGCTGAGGGTATTTGCAGAATGTGCGGTATGGATCTTGAAATCAATTTCAGCTCGCCTTATAAAGCAAGGAATATCGCAGAGTTTTGGGATAGGTGGCACATAACTCTCACCAGGTTTTTTACGAAATACGTTTATATTCCCCTTGGAGGCAGCAGGCAGGGAACCATGAGGACATATCTTAATATTCTGATTGTGTTCTTTCTTAGCGGAATCTGGCATGGTGCAGGCTTTACCTTCATAATATGGGGCCTTATGCACGGCGTTATGATGGTTATAACAAGGGTTGTTAAGCCGGACAAATTCAAGAGCAGGCTCTTTACTTTTATTTATGTTTCAGCGGCATGGGTATTCTTTAGAGCAAGAACCGCAGCAGATGCCCTAACACTTCTTGGGAAAATAGTAGAACCCGCTGCCTGGAGCGGCCTTAGGATAAGCATTAAGCTGGCAGAGTGTTTTCAGCTGGATGAGCTATGGTATGTTCTTAAGGTTACGCCTATTCCCGGATATAGCTGGAGCGGCTATGTGTGCATGTGGTTTATTGTGATTCTCTCATGCCTTCTTGTGTTTGCAGGAAAAAATGCAAAGGAACTAGCTGCAGGCTTTGAAAAACGCTATGAGCTTGTAACAGAGCAGGGCGGCAGCAGAGCCTTTTTGGTGGTATGCATGATGCTTTTGGCAGCACTTTTTGTATGGTGTACCCTGAGCCTTGGAAGAGTCAGCACCTTCCTGTATGTGAATTTCTGATGCATTGAAAATACGGTTTTTATCGGAGTTTTATGAAAAAAGACGGATTTGCCAAAAAGTTAATACTCATCTTCGCGGTGATTGTGGCACTTATGCTGTCAGTTATCAGCGCGCTGGTTATATATGTGGATCCTTTTTTCCATTATCATAAGCCCCTTTCAGGGTTTCCTTATGTTGTGGATAATCAGCTTTCCCAGAATCCCGGCATGGCCAGAAATATGACCTACGACAGCTGCATAATAGGCTCATCAATGACTGTGAATTTTCACACGGACGATTTCCGCGAGCTTATGGGGCTTAATACTCTTAAGCTGTCATATAGCGGCGCATATCCAAGGGATGATTACAATATTCTTAGTATCGTCTATGACGATAGCACCCTGGCAAGGCAGACAAATGATGTTAAGGCTGTTTTTATGGTGCTGGATATTCCTACTCTTACTGCGGCTACAGATGAGATAAAATATCCGTTGCCGGAATATCTCTATGATAAGAACGTTCTTAATGATGTGAAGTATCTTTGGAATAAGGACGTTATCCTTGAGTATATTTTCAGACCTTATATTCAGAAAAGGCCTTCGAATATGTCTGAAATCTACGCCAGCTGGTGGACTGAGGAATATTACAATATCAATTATGTAATGCATGGATATGAGGCTCCGGAAAAAGTTGAAGAGGAGATGGATCCGGGTCTTTTGATACCTCAGACAAAGATAAATCTTGAGGAAAATATTTTGCCCTTTATCGAGGCTCATCCTGAGACAACTTTTTATGTGTTTGTGCCGCCCTACAGCATTCTATACTGGAATAATGTTTTAACTGAGAACCACCTCGAAGCGACCCTTAATCAATATAGATTTGCGGCATCCGAATTTTTGTCGTATGATAATGTGCGTCTGTTTTATTTTCAGAACATGGAGGAAATAGTTACAGACCTTAGTAACTATGCGGATTATACACATTATAAGCCGGAGATTAATCGTTATATGACGGAGTGTTTTGCAAACGGAGAACATGAAGTCAAAAGTAATGAGCAGTTTGAACATGAGCTTTCGGAGATGATGCGTATTGTGAATGACTTTGATTTCGACGCTCTACTAACTGCGGAGTATTATTAAGCAGGTATGGAGGGAATTAACATTGCCAAACTTACGATCAAATGACAATAGAGAACGGGAATCTTCCGTTCCGGCATGGGTACATTTTGTGGTGCTTGCCGTAATCGCACTTGTTATCATTTTTGTAGTGGTGAAGCTTAGTATATGGAATAAGGGAAGAGAAGTTGATACTTCTGATGTCAATGCAGAGGACTATGAGGTTGAAGTCCTTGACCAGATTTTTGTACTTCCCGCAGAAAAAAAGGAAGGTCATGAGGATGACGGCGAAGAGACCATACTTGTTCTTGGTAATGACGCTGTGACCTATGACTATTCAAATACTGGCTTTTGCGGACTTGTTGCAGATAAAACAGGAGCTACGGTGATCAACGCAGGCTTCCCTAAAAGTACTATTTCTGTTAAGAATGCAGAGTATCAGGCTGATTATCCCATGGACAGCTTCAGCTTTAATAATATTGTAGATTCAATCGTTACTGGCGATTTTTCCAGAATGGATGAAGCGCTGAATTCATTTACTGAAGACAATACTTATACACTTAGCCTTGGCAGTCTTGAGAATACCGATTTTAGTAAGGTTGATACTCTTGTGATCTACTATGATGCACTTGATTATATAAGTCTTCGCCCCGGAATGAATCCCGGTGATGAAGTTGATCCCATGACATATATGGGAGCCCTTCGCTCTGGAATTAAGAAGATTCAGGAAAAATATCCTTATATCAGAGTAGTATGCATGTCATTTACCTTCTGCTATGCTTATGATTCTGACGGAAGTCTTAAGAACGGTGACAGAGTAGACTTTGGAAACGGTAAGCTCACAACCTATATGCAGCACATGATAGATGTATGCGGAGAGACAGGCGTTTCCTTTATAGATAACTATTACGGAACTATAGATGAGGGTAACAGCTCAGAATATCTTCTTGATAACATCCATGTTAATCAGGAATGCAACAAGCATATAGCAGCTCACTTTGCGGAGGCTATTTATGGAAAATAAGAAGGTCTCCCTGAAGGCTATATTGTTTTTGCAGGGTGCGGTTTTGATATATTCCCTCACCACTGTTATCAGCAAGATAGTTTCAAATTACGAGTTTTTGTCTGCTAAATTCATATTGTTTTATATGCTGGATTTTGCAGTTCTTGGTGTATATGCCATTTTGTGGCAGCAGCTTCTTAAGAAGTTTGAGCTTTCAATAGCCTATGCCAATAAAGCAATGACACTTTTGTGGTCACTTTTATGGAGTGTAATTCTATTCCATGGCGAGGTCACAGTGCCCAAGGCCATTGGTGTTGCTCTGGTAATAACAGGAACCATCATCCTGAATAAGCCTGCTCGCGAGGAAGGAGGGAGCTTATGATTCCTTTCATTATCCTTGCACTTGTAGGACAGCTTATTGCATCCATATCACAGATGCTTCTTAAGAAAAGCTCACAGAAGGAATATCCGAATTTTATCAGACAGTATCTGAATGTCCTGGTAATTATGGGATACGGACTTTTGGTTGTTTCCATGTTTATTGCCATAGTATGCTATGGTCACATGCCGTATATGTATGTGGTAATCTTAGAGCCGGTGGGCTATATCATGGTTATGCTTCTTAGCAGGATGCTGTTTGCTGAGAAAATTACAAAAAATAAGATTATAGGAATGCTTCTTATACTTTCAGGTATATGTGTATTTTATCTTATTTGAGCAAACGCCGCTTCTGTGCGGTTTTGCGCCGCCTTGCATGATATGTGCATTGCGGTTATAATTTTATGAGCCTAATAATTATAAATTTTTTAATAATAGGAGTTAAATAATGAGAACTTATCTTGTAACAGGCGGTGCCGGATTCATCGGTTCAAACTACATTCACTACATGTTTAAAAAGTATGATAATGAGATCCGCATTATCAATGTGGATGCACTTACATACGCAGGTAACCTTGAGAACCTCAAGGATGTGGAGGAGAGAGACAACTACACCTTTGTTAAGGCAAATATCTGTGACAGAGATGCTATAAATAAGATCTTCGAGGAGAACGACATCGACCGCGTTGTTCATTTTGCGGCTGAGAGTCATGTTGACAGATCTATCGTTAATCCTGAGATCTTCGTTGAGACCAACGTACTTGGTACAGCTACAATGCTTAATGCAGCTAAGAAGGCATGGGAGCTCCCTGATGGCAGCTTCAAGGAAGGCAAGAAATTCCTTCATGTAAGTACTGATGAAGTATACGGCTCACTTCCTGAGGATCCCAACGCATATTTCTATGAGACAACACCTTATGATCCTCATAGCCCTTACTCAGCAAGTAAAGCAAGCTCAGATATGCTTGTTAAGGCTTATATGGATACATATAAGTTCCCTGCAAATATTACAAACTGCTCAAACAACTACGGACCTTACCAGTTCCCTGAGAAGCTTATACCTCTTATGATCCACAATGCACTTGAGGGCAAGCAGCTTCCTGTTTACGGTGATGGTAAGAACGTTCGTGACTGGCTCTATGTTGAAGATCATGCCAAGGCAATTGATATGGTTCAGGAGCAGGGCAGACTTTTTGAGACTTACAACATTGGCGGACACAATGAGAAGCAGAACATCGAGATCGTTCAGACAATAATCGATGTACTCAGAGAGTCTCTTGATGATTCAGATCCCAGAAAAGAGAAGCTTACTTATGACCTCATCACTTATGTTGAGGACAGAAAGGGACACGATCGTCGTTATGCGATCGCACCTGACAAGATCAAGGCTGAGATCGGCTGGGAGCCTGAGACCATGTTCAAGGAAGGTATCAGAAAGACCATTAAGTGGTTCTTTGCGCATGAGGACTGGATGGAGCATGTAACAAGCGGTGACTATCAGAAGTATTACGATAGCATGTACAGCGACAAGCTTTGATAATTAAGTGATAACATGGGGCTTTTAGGTTAATCCCTATTAGCCCCTTACGTGTTAAAAACAGAATTCCGAGGAGGAATTCTATTTTTGCGTTATAGGAGAGATAAATTTTATGAGCAAATTGTCAATAGTAGTTCCTGTGTATTACAACTCAGATACACTGGAAATGCTTTATGATGACATGAAGGAGAAAATCCTCCATAAGCTTCCTGAATATGAGATCGTCTTTGTGGATGACGGTTCAGGAGATAATTCCTGGGAGGTAATGAACAAGATTGCCGAGAAGGATGAGAACGTTGTCTGCACCAGACTTTCAAGGAATTTTGGTGAGCATGCGGCTATTTTGGCAGGCCTTTCTGTGTGCACAGGTGACTGCGCAGTTACCAAGCAGGCTGACCTTCAGGAGGACAGCACACTTATTCTTGAGCTCTTTGAGAAGTGGAAGGAAGGCTACAAGGTAGTACTTGCCATCAGAGCTGAGAGAGATGAGGGTGCCATGAAGAAGTTCTTTGCAGGCATGTATTACTGGCTTGTAAGGAAGACCATCAACAAGGATATGCCCCAGGGAGGCTGCGATTGCTATCTTCTTGACAGACAGGCAATCGAAGTTATCGAGATGCTTGATGAGAAGAACTCATCACTGACACTTCAGGTAATGTGGATTGGCTTTAAATCAGCCAAGGTTTATTTCCACAGAAAGGACAGAACTGTTGGAAAATCACGCTGGACCTTTGCTAAGAAGTTCAAGCTGGTGATGGATTCCATGATGAGCTTTTCATATTTCCCCATAAGGGTCATGAGTATGTGTGGTGTATTGTTTGCTCTGCTTGCTTTTGTGGGAATTATCTGCTCTATCTATGAGAAGCTTACCGTTGGAACACCTATTTTAGGATATGCATCACTTATGTGCGTTATTCTTTTTGCATCCGGTGTCATCATGCTGACCCTTGGAATTTTGGGTGAGTATATCTGGAGAGTCCTTGAGGAGTCAAGGAAACGTCCTCCGTTTATCATAGACGAGGTTCGTAAAAACGATAAGTAATAAATTGCATTACAAATAAGTCCGCCATAGTGCGGAAAAGCACTAATTTATGATATAATTGTTGCGATTATTTTAGTTTTATTTTTATTTTGGAGGTTTATGCCCATGAAGGGAATTATTTTGGCAGGTGGCTCAGGAACAAGACTTTATCCTCTTACAAGAGCGATTTCAAAGCAGATTATGCCGGTTTATGACAAGCCCATGATCTATTATCCGCTTTCTACTCTTATGCTTGCGGGTATCAGAGAGGTTCTTATTATCTCTACACCCAGAGATCTGCCTATATTCGAGGATCTTTTCGGAACAGGTGAGCAGCTTGGAATGAGCTTTTCATATGCTATTCAGGAGGAGCCCAGAGGTCTTGCTGATGCATTCATCATCGGTGAGAGCTTCATCGGTAGTGACAGTGTTGCTCTTGTACTTGGCGACAACATTTTCTATGGTCAGAGCTTCAGTAAGCTCCTTAGAGAGGTTGCTTCAAGAGAAAAGGGAGCTACAATCTTTGGCTACTATGTTCGTGATCCCAGAGAATACGGCGTTGTTGAGTTTGATGAGAATGGTAAGGCACTTTCCATCGAGGAGAAGCCCGAGCATCCCAAGAGCAACTACGCAGTTCCCGGACTTTATTTCTATGACAATGATGTAATTGATATAGCTAAGAATGTTAAGCCTTCCGCAAGAGGCGAGATCGAGATCACAAGTGTTAATAACGAGTATCTTCGCCGCGGAACTCTCAGAGTTGAGACTATGGGCCGAGGCTTTGCTTGGCTTGATACAGGTAACCATGATTCTCTTCTTGACGCTGCTGATTTCGTATGTGCATTCCAGAAGAGACAGGGACTTTATGTATCCTGTATCGAAGAGATAGCTTATAAGAGAGGCTTTATTACTAAGGAGCAGCTCCTTAAACTTGCTGAGCCCCTTATGAAGACTGATTATGGTAAATATCTTGTTGAGGTAGCAAATGGACTCTAAAGCTTATCGATTGTCAATTCTGGCGATTATAACTACAGTTGTCCTTGTTAGCGTTGTTGTCTACGCCGCTAACAGGGAGCGGATTGCTGCGCTTATTGACGCAGATGAATTTGCCAGCACTGTAGAGGAGGAGATCCCGGAAGACGAGGCTATTGATGAGGCTGAGATCATGTCATCAGGAGAACAGATAGGTGACGATCTCAAAGGCTTCCTTAAATCTGATAAGTTTTTTGATAAAAATGAGCAGCGCCCGTCAGTTGTTGTGGTTGTGGATAACGTCCCCGTTCCTGCCAATGCAGACAAGGGAACAACTACAGGATCAACAGATTTTTATGAACCGATGGATAATGAGGTTACAGGTGATGACAGGATCGAGGCAAGGCCCGAGGATATCACCAGAGACAGACCTTCATCAGGAGCATCGGATTCTGCGGCAGAAGATTCTGTAGAGGAATCGGAAGAGACCACAGAAGATACAAAAGCTGACGAAGCTGCAGAAAAAAAGTAATTGAATTTGAGAGGATAGATAAAAATGGGAAAGATTACTGTTGAGACATGTGAAATAGAGGGACTTAAGGTTATTACACCTCAGGTTTTCGGTGATAGCAGAGGCTATTTCATGGAGACCTATTCTAAGAGAGATTTCACAGAGGCTGGAATAGATGTTGAGTTTGTTCAGGACAACCAGTCAGCATCCAAAAAAGGTGTTCTCAGAGGCCTTCATTTCCAGAAGAACTTTCCACAGGATAAGCTTGTAAGAGTAGTAAACGGTGAGGTTTTTGATGTTGCCGTTGACTTAAGAGAGGGTTCAAAGACCTTCGGAAAGTGGTTCGGCGTAAGACTTTCTGCAGAGAACAAGAAGCAGTTTTTCATTCCTAAGGGATTTGCACATGGTTTCCTGGTGCTTTCTGATTATGCAGAGTTTGTATATAAATGCTCCGATTTTTATCATCCCGATGATGAGGGCGGAATCCTCTTTAGTGATCCTGAGATAGGAATTGAGTGGCCTTACGAGGATGAGTCAGAGCTTATCATGTCTGAGAAGGATCCCAAGTGGGGCACACTTGCTGATTATAAAAAGGAACGTGGAGTAGAATAATGGCAGAAAAGCAAATAGACAGATTGCCTGTATTAAGTAAGCTGCCTAAGACTGTGGTACTTGGAGTGTACTATACCATAGCAATTGCTTTGATGCTGATTATAGTATTCCACTTTAATCCACTGGCAGATCAGAGAACAGAGCTTCTTAAGAAAATCTGTGCCTGTGTACTGCTTATACTGTCAATGGTTTTGATTACAGCCTGGTATGACAAGCTCATGGTTCTTCCTGTGGAGCTATATAATTCCAGGCGCCTTATATGGCGACTTTCTGTCAACGATTTCAAAAAAAGATATGCCGGCTCTTATATGGGCGTTGTGTGGGCACTGGTTCAGCCGGTGGTCACTGTTTTGATGTATTTCTTTGTGTTTGATCGTATTTTTAATACCAGATCACAGATGGTTGCAGGAGGAGTAGAGGTTCCCTATGTTCTTTTCCTGACAACAGGTCTTGTTCCGTGGTTTTTCTTCAATGAAGCTCTTATGAACGGAACTACATCTCTTCTTGAATACAACTACCTTGTTAAGAAGGTTCTTTTCAAGATTAGTATTCTGCCTCTTATCAAGATAATTGCTGCACTTTTTATACATGTATTTTTTGCAGGCGTAATGATGGTTGTGGCTATTTTGTATGGATATCATCCTACGATTTATACGCTTCAGATTTTTTATTACGCAATCTGTGAATTCATTCTGGTGCTGTCCATTTGTTATACCACCTGCTCGGTTGTGGTATTTTTCAGGGATCTTACCCAGATTCTTGCAATCGTTCTTCAGGTCGGTCAGTGGGCTACACCTATTTTGTGGGATATAAATATGCTTCCCGACAGACTTAAGTGGATCATTAAGCTCAATCCCATGACCTATATTGTTAATGGGTACAGGAATGCGGTTTACGGAGATGAGTGGTTTTTTGAGCATTTCTACTCAAGCACTTATTTTTGGATAGTGGTTGCACTTATTTTTGGTATAGGCTCACTTGTGTTTAAGCGTACCAAAACGCATTTTGCAGATGTTCTGTAACAGATTACTTTAAGACTATCAGAAAGAGTTTTATGGATAAGGATATAGCGATTAAGGTCACTGACCTTACAAAAATGTATAAATTATATAATAAGAATTCTGACAGGCTTAAGGATGCACTTGGCCTCATGAAGGGGCAGGGTTACACAGAGCATCTTGCTCTTAATCATGTGAACCTTGAGGTAAAGCGCGGCGAGACTATAGGAATTATCGGAACCAACGGCTCCGGAAAGTCCACAATTCTTAAGATCATTACAGGAGTTCTTTCACCCACATCCGGTGACGTACAGGTAAATGGTCATATTTCAGCACTGCTTGAGCTTGGAGCGGGCTTTAATATGGAGTACAACGGAATTGACAATATCTACCTTAACGGAATGATGATAGGTTTTTCCGAGGAGGAGATTGATAAGCGTCTTGATGCGATTCTTGAATTTGCAGATATCGGTGATTACGTTTATCAGCCGGTTAAGACCTACTCCAGTGGTATGTTTGTAAGATTGGCATTTGCTGTTGCCATAAATATCGATCCTGAGATACTGATCGTAGACGAGGCACTTTCTGTTGGAGATGTTTTCTTCCAGGCAAAGTGCTACCACAAGTTTGAAGAATTTAAAGAACAGGGAAAGACCATACTTTTCGTATCCCATGATCTTTCAACCATAAGCAGATATTGCGACAGGGCTGTTCTGTTAAATAAAGGCGTGATCCTTGGCGAAGGAACACCCAAGAAAATGATTGATATCTATAAGCAGGTTCTGGTGGGACAGTACCCGCTTCCCGAGAATGATTTTAAGTCACTTCTCGACGATGAAGATATCAGAGAGGCTGCTGAGAAGGCTGAGAATCCTAACCTTTTGGAATATGGCAATAACGCAGCCCAGATTACTGAGTTTTATGCTCTTGATTCCAAGGGAATCAGAACGAATTCTGTTTTAAAGGGGTCAGAGTTCGAGATTCACATGAAGGTTAAGTTTTTACAGGATGTAAATGCTCCTATATTTGCTTTTACCTTCAAAAACATTCTTGGTATCGAGATTACAGGCACGAATTCTATGGTAGAGAAGTCTTTCCTAGAGCCTGTTAAGGCAGGAGATGAGAAGGAGATTGTCTTTAAACAGAGAATGCGCCTGCAGGGGGGAGAATATCTGGTATCCTTCGGAGTTACCGGATTTGAGCAGGATGATTTTGTAGTGTATCATCGTCTGTATGATGCGCTCAATATTACAGTGGTATCAGACAAAAACACCGTAGGATTCTTTGATATGGAATCCGAGGTAAGTGTAACGGATGCAAAAAGGGATTAAAAGATGCAGGAAGAAGTTTTAATTGGGAATGTAAAACTAAATTACAAGCATTACGCAGGACTTGATCTTTACAGTGATGGTCCTATTGAGAATGAGATTTTTGATATTGTTCGCAAGCACAAAAAGGAAGAATATCCTGCGATAATTGAGAAAAAGGCAAGCTGGCCTATTCTTTATCATTTATCTGAGCTCAGAAGTAATATTGTTGAATGGATTCCGATGAAGGGTAATGAAAAGGTACTTGAAGTCGGTGCAGGATGCGGTGCTATCACAGGAATGCTCTCTGAAAAGGCAAGTGAAGTAATTGCCTGCGATCTTTCAAGACGCAGAAGTGAGATCAACGCTACCAGAAACAGTGAATGCGATAATGTCACTATTCATGTAGGCAATTTCAGGGATATAGAGCCGGACCTTCCGGGAGATTTTGATTTTATTTTCCTTATTGGCGTGTTTGAATATGGTCAGGGATATATCGGCACAGACAGTCCCTATGAGAACTTCCTGCTTATGCTTAAAAAGCACCTTAAGAAGAATGGCCGAATCGTTATTGCTATTGAAAACAGAACCGGTCTTAAGTATTTTGCAGGTGCCCAGGAGGATCATCTTGGAACATATTTCTCAGGAATCGAAGGCTACTCCAAGGATGCGGTAGCAAGGACCTTCACAAGAAATGGTCTTATCAGGATTTTTAAGAAATGTGGTATGAATGACTATCACTTCTATTATCCTTATCCGGATTATAAGCTTATGACATCGCTTCATTCTGATGATCATCTGCCGCAATACGGAGAATTGCAGGATAATGTACGAAATTACGATAGAGACAGACTTATTCTTTTCAATGAAAAGAGAGCCTATGAGTGTCTTATCCATGATGGAATGTATCCGGATTTTGCTAATTCCTTCGAGGTAATCTTAGGACCAGGATTTGACACGGTATATTGTAAATATTCAAATGACCGCGCAGAAGAGTTCAAGATCAGAACGGATATCGTCGTAGATAAGCTTGGACGTAAGCTTATTAAGAAGCACCCCCTTAACGAGGCTGCTATAGAGCATGTTTTTGGAATGCAGGATGCTTATTACGGCCTTCGCGAGAAGTACAGAGGCGGCGATCTTGAAGTTAATGACTGCCAGCTTGATGAAAAGAGCAGATGTGCAATGTTTTCCTATGTGAACGGAATCCCGCTGACAGCTCTTTTTGATGCATGTCTTGAATCTGATGATATGGATTCATTTAATGCTTTATTCCGCGAATATTTGAGGAGAATAGGATACAGAGAGGATTATCCGGTTACCGATTACGACCTGATTTTCCCAAATATCCTTGTAAATGGTCCTATTTGGACAATCATAGATTATGAGTGGACCTATGGTAAGTGTATTCCTGCAAAAGAGATAGCCTTCAGGGCGCTCTACAGCTACAAGCTTGAAGACAGAAGCAGGGATAAGCTTGATGTTAAGGCTTTATATGAGACACTTGGCCTTACAGATGATGATATAAAGAATCTTCTTAGTGAAGAGGCTGAGTTCCAGAAATATGTTACCGGAAGACGCAAGTCTCAGGTAGAGATGTGGAAGATGATTGGCAGAAACGCCATTGTTCCCAAGGAACTTGCAGGTAGCGTGGACGCAGCCAGAAGTGCTGAAGAGATTCAGATTTATGTGGATGAAGGTGATGGATACAGCGAAGATGATTCCATTTTCCCTGAGGAGACCTATGATGATCACAATACAGTGACCATTGATGTGGAGTGTAACGATCAGGTAGGAAACATCAGAATTGATCCTGCTTTTGCATCCTGCATTGTTACTTTGAAGCAGGTGCTTTGGAATGGGGTATCTCTTGAAGAAGGCGATCTCCATATTTCGATTCATCCAAACGGATCCTGGATTTCTGAGGACAGTATAGTCTTTGGTACAGATGATCCGAATATTGAATTTGGTTTCGCTGACAGTAAGATTGAGAAAAAGAGAGAGAATCATCTCAAGGTAACAATGATGATGACTCTTATTCCAAAAGAAACAGCCGTTGCTCTTGAGGATTCACTGAGAGTACCGGCGGAAGAGAGCCAGGGGGAGAAAGAAGAATTCTTCGGTAAGATCAAGAGGAAGATTTTTTCAAAGGATTGATGCAGTAATTTATTGCACCGCATCTTGAACTTAGTTTTTGATTTGAGGATGCATGACAAAAAGTAGTAAGGGGAGCCGACAGGCTGGGAATTAATGCTCAAGGAAGTTGCCAAAAAAGTTCTAATAAGCAAAAGAAAAAGTGACTACCAGAGTAAAGTTAAGGAGTGTAAAAACGCTTACAACATCTGGGAGCATAAGAGGGAAAAACGCCCTATGTCCGTACCCACCGGTGCGGCAGCTGAGGTTACAGGCCGTTTGCAGCTTGTTACTGAGGTTGTTTCGTACACCAGTGTATGGAGGGAGTCTGACCCTTCGGCAACTGCGGAGAAAATTCTGATTTTTGTAAGTCCTAAGGGAAAGCTTGCGGGACATGCTATTGATAACATTCGTAATTATTTCCAGGCTCATCCTGAAATCAACGTAGTTTACGGTGATGAGGATGAAATGGTTGGTCACGGCAAATACGGACGTCCCTATTTCAAGCCCGACTGGTCACCTGATACTTATCTTAATGCTTTTTATATTGGAAGTGTGTTTGCCTGCAGAGCAAATACCTATGAATCGGCTATTAAGGAATATGATAATGCCCTTAAAATGCTGGGCGGAACCTCAGGAGTAAAAAAGAATTCTCCGGAAGCTGTGGGCAGAGAAGCCAGTATGCTTTCTGCCGATGTGCTGTTTTGTATGCTTGCCATAGAGGAGAGAGCCTTTGGTAAGAGAAATGGCATGGAGTTCCCTATAGGGCACATTGACGAGATTCTTTTCCATAGAAATGCAGATACTGACGTGTTCTATGGCAGAGGCTTTCATAATTCAAGACATATGCTTATTAAGCCTGCAACGGTCAGTATAATAATCCCCACCAAGGATCATCCTGACATTCTGCTGCAGTGCCTTAAATCAATAGTTTCTACCACCCATGAGAAAAATATCAAATATGAAATAGTGGTGGTTGATAACGGAAGTAGTGCGTATAACCGTGTAAGATATGGATCTTATATTAATTCTGTAAGCAGGATTAACGGTTTAACAAATATTACATATCTGTATAAAGTTGAAGAATTCAACTTCTCGCACATGTGTAACAGAGGCGCGGCAAGGTCCGGTGGTGATTATCTGCTCTTTTTGAACGATGACATAGAGGCAACCCAGGATGGATGGATGAGAGAGATGCTCTCTCAGGCACAGCTTCGTCATGTGGGAGTTGTAGGGGCAAAGCTTCTTTATCCTGACACGGATCTTATTCAGCATGCAGGTATTACCAATGTAAGACTTGGCCCTGTTCATAAGTTGCAGAGAATGCATGATCAGAAGTCCCATTATTTTGGTTTTAACAGGGGTATACATAATCTCATGGGAGCAACAGGCGCTTGCCTAATGCTCAGCAGAGAAAAGTTTAATGAAGTCGGCGGTTTTCCGGAGGAGCTCCCGGTAGCTTTTAATGATGTTGATCTGTGCTATAGTGTTCATCAGCGCGGATACTACAATGTATGCTGCAATCATATAAGTCTGTATCATCACGAGTCGCTAAGTCGCGGTCTTGATACGCTTGATATGAAAAAAATGGAACGTCTTTCCAGAGAATATGACACTTTGATGAAGAGGCATCCCGGTTTTTACAACAAGGATCCCTTCTATAGCAGATATCTCACTGATGATGAGACCATAAGTGCAATAATTCCATGCGAGGATTTCCTTCCTGTGCTGGATATACCTTATCATGCGGTAAAAGAGCATGAAGGTGGTTATCCTGAAGTGCGCGAGGATGCATGCCTGCGCCTTGGTGTTGAGTATGCAGGGACTATGGATAACTGGATGTATGGAATTCGTGAGAGTGATGCGGAAAGTGGTTACTTTATCAAGGGTTACTGTTTCGTAATTGGCTCGGACAATGCTTTTTTTGAAAGAAGACTGGTTTTAAGGCAGGTAGAAGTTACCGCAGAAGGCGCAAGACCCGTATCTTCGATGGTTTACAGCACGCCTGTATATACCTGGTACAGACCTGATATAAAACTAAGGCTTCAGGATCAGATAGATGTTGACCTCACGGGATACAAGGTAAGGATAGCAAAGGGAAAGCTTAAGCCCGGATATTATCAGCTGGGTATGGTTGCCATGGATATGACAGGCAGGCTTAAGTTGATCAATTGGGTTCCAAATTTACTTAAGGTGAAAGTGTAATGACAGAGAATAACGAATTTGACTATAAAACCGCATACGAGAAGGAGAAGCTCAAAAGTGCCGATCTTGCACAGAAGATAGCTGATCTTGAGGACAAAAATCAGGAGCTCGAATTCAAGCTTAACAGAATCAAGGGTAATCCTATCTGGAAAGCCAGCAAACCTGCAAGAAGCGCTATGCATTTTGTAATAAGACAAAAGGATCGCCTTAAAAATGCGGGATCAATTGGTGGTGTTATCGCCAAAGTCAGGTACAAGCAGATTGAGAGAAAAGCCAAGGTACATTACGGTACAGAGAGCTTTCCTGATGAAGCAAGGATAGCTGCTGAGCGAAATGAGATCTTTGCAAAGATGCCACTTATAAGCATTCTTGTTCCGCTTTATAATACTCCTGAGAATTTCCTTAGAGATATGATCGAGTCGGTACTTGATCAGACATATGTGAATTGGCAGCTTTGCCTTGCTGATGGCTCTGACTCCGAGCACGGCTATGTGGAGACCATAATAAAGGAATATCAGCAGGATCCAAGAAATAAGCTTGGAAAAGTTGATAATACCGGTATCGTATACCACAGACTTGAGAAAAATACAGGTATATCAGGCAATACCAATGAGTGTCTTAAGCTTGCAAACGGTGAATATATAGGACTTCTTGACCATGATGACATTCTACATCCGGAAGTTTTGTATTACTACGTAAAAGCAATAAATGAGAAAAATGCAGATTATATATATTGCGATGAGGCTACTTTTTCCGGTAAGAGCATAGATCATATGATCACTATGCATTTCAAACCTGACTATGCACCGGATAATCTTAGAGCCAATAATTACATCTGTCATTTTAGTGTGTTTAAAAGATCTCTTCTTGATGGAACAGAGCTTTTCAGATCCAAGTTTGATGGCAGCCAGGATCATGATATGATTCTCAGACTTACGGATAATGCCGAGAATATCGTTCATGTTCCCATGCTTCTTTATTACTGGAGATCCCATGCAGGAAGCGTAGCATCTGATATTAGTGCTAAAAGCTATGCCATTGATGCGGCAAGAGGAGCTGTAGCGGATCATTTGAGACGCCATGGCTATGAACATTTCAAAATCACCAGTACCAGAGCCTTTGAGACCATCTTCAAAATTGCTTACGAGGTGGAGGGAACACCAAAGATATCGATTGTTATTCCTACCTGCGAGCATCTGGAGGATTTAAAGCGCTGCCTTACATCAATATATGAGAAGTCAACCTATGATAATTATGAGATAATCGTTGTTGAGAATGGCAGTAAGTCCAAAGAGATAAAGGCTTACTATGACGATATTAAGAACAGCGCCATGAGCTCTGTTGTAAAGATTGTAGACTATTATGAAGATAAGAATAATCTTGGTCCCGACGGATCAAGACCGCCTTTTAACTATTCTGCGGTTGTTAATTACGGTGTTAAGCAGTCTACTGGTGACTATATCCTTCTTCTTAACAATGACACACAGGTCATCACTGTTAACTGGATGGAAGAGCTTTTGATGTATGCTCAGAGAGCAGATGTCGGTGCAGTTGGTGGCAAGCTTTACTTCCCCAACAGGAAGATCCAGCACGCAGGAATAGTACTCAGACTTGGTGCTCACAGAACAGCAGGTCATTGCCATTACAAGCAGGAAGGTATGAACCTGGGTTATATGGGAAGACTTTGCTACGCCCAGGACGTATCCGCCGTTACAGGTGCATGCCTCATGGTTTCGAGAGAAAAGTATGATGAGGTCGGCGGATTTGATGAGTCATTTGAAGTATCACTTAATGACGTAGATTTTTGCCTTAAATTACGTCAAAAGGGTTACCTTAACATATTTACGCCTTTTGCTGAGATGTATCATTACGAATCAGCTTCGAGAGGTCTTGATCTGGCAGGTGAAAATGCCAAGAGATATGTGAAGGAGTCAGATCATTTCAAAGCTAAGTGGAAAGAGGTTTTGGATGCGGGGGACCCCTACTATAATCCGAACTTTTCACTGGACAGAAGTGATTTTTCGCTGAATGTGGAAGGCTACAGCAGCCTGCGTGATGCTTGAAATTTGGGCTTCATAGTGTTTTACTTAATATATTAGATTATCAAATCTAGCTCTTAAGGAGGGAAAAGAATGAGTGACGCAACAAAACAGCTTGAATATTGGTTAAATGATCCTTACTTTGACGATGAGACAAAGCAGGAACTTCTTGCCATCAGAAATGATGAAAAGGAGGTAGAGGATAGATTTTATCAGGAACTTGAATTCGGTACAGGCGGACTTAGAGGAGTAATCGGTGCAGGTACTAACCGTATGAACAAATACGTTGTTCGTAAGGCTACTCAGGGACTTGCTAATTATATTAAAAAGAACGGAGGAGCTGACGGCGCAAAGAGAGGCGTTGCAATTTCTTACGACTGCCGCAGATTTTCACCTGAATTTGCAGATGAGACAGCAAGATGCCTTGCTGCAAACGGAATCAAAGCGTATGTATTTGATGAACTCAGACCTACTCCTGAGCTTTCGTTTGCACTTAGAAAGCTTGGATGCATAGCTGGTGTTATGGTAACTGCCAGCCACAATCCGCCTGAATATAACGGATATAAGGCTTATTGGGAAGACGGTGCTCAGGTAACACCTCCTCATGACACAGGAATCATCAATGAGGTTAAGGCTATCACTGACTACAATGATGTTAAGACCATGTCCAAGGAAGATGCCATGAAGGCTGGACTTTATGAGGTAATTGGTAAGGACATCGATGATGCATACATGGTAGAGCTTAAGAAGCAGATCATCCACCTTGATGCTATTAAGGAAATGGCTGAGAAGCTCACAGTTGTTTATACTCCTTTCCATGGAACAGGTCTTGTTCCCGTAAAGAGAGTACTTGCAGAGCTTGGCTTCAAGAACGTTTATATCGTTCCCGAGCAGGAGCTTCCGGATCCTGAATTTACAACTCTTGATTATCCTAATCCCGAGGATCCCAAGGCATTTAAGCTTGCGCTTGAGCTTGCTAAGGAAAAGGATGCAGACATCGTTCTTGCAACTGATCCCGATGCTGACAGACTTGGTGTATATGCTAAGGATACAAAGACAGGTGAGTATATTCCTTTCACAGGAAATATGTCCGGTATGCTGATCGGTGAGTATATCCTTCGTGAGAGACAGGCTACAGGTACAATGCCTGAGAGACCTGCTTTCGTTACAACTATCGTTACCACAAATATGGCTAAGAGAGTTGCTGAGAAGTACGGACTTCACTATATCGAGGTTCTTACAGGCTTTAAGTATATCGGAGAGCAGATCAAACTCTTCGAGGAGAACAACCAGGAATACAATTATGTATTTGGTCTTGAGGAGAGTTATGGATGTCTTGCAGGCACACATGCCCGTGATAAGGATGCTATCGTAGCAGTTATGATGCTCTGCGAGGTTGCAGCATTCTGCAAGAAGGAAGGCAAGACTCTCTGGGATGCTATGATCGAGATGTACGAAGATTACGGCTATTACAAAGAAGGCCAGTATTCCATCACAATGAAGGGTATCGAAGGTGCTAAGGAAATTGCTGCACTTATGGATAAGCTTAGAAATGATCCTCCTAAGACCTTCGGTCAGTGGACAGTAGAGGAGTTCCGTGATTACAAGACAGGCGAGACTGTTAACCCTGCTACAGGCGAGAAGGGCAAGACAGGGCTTCCTTCATCAAACGTTCTTTACTTTGCACTTGATAATGACTCATGGTGCTGCGCTCGTCCTTCAGGAACAGAGCCCAAGATCAAGTTCTACATGGGTGTAAAGGGAACAAGCCTTGATGATGCAGATCAGAAACAGGAAGAGCTTACAGCAGCTGTAAAAGCACTGATTGAGAAATAATAGATAACAAAAGCCCATAAAATAGAGCTGCCTATCGCGACAGCTCTATTTTTAATGTATAATGTTGCCATGTTTAATAATATAAAGAAGACAATTTCATACGCCAGAAGGAATGGCATATCAGGTGCTGTGGTAGCTGCTGCAGAGAGAATTCATGATCAGAGAGCTGATAACTATACATTTGTGCCTGTTTCTGAAGAGGAACTTGAGCGGCAAAGGAAATGGTATCGCTCGATATTGAATGATTCTTCAAAATCAGTAAAGCTTCCTTTGATCAGCATACTTGTGCCATGCTATAACACTGATAAGAGATTTTTGTGTGATATGATCGAGTCAGTTAGGAATCAGACCTATGGAAAATGGGAGCTGATATTGGCAGAGGCTCCTGTAGACCGTCAAAAGGGCGATAAGATTCTGCAGGTATATCCACTTATGAAGACTATAGCAGGATATGCTGAGACAGACGGTAGAATAAAATACCTAAGACTTAAGACCAATGGAGGTATATCTGAGAACACAAATGCAGCTCTTGATAAAGCAAGAGGAGACTACATATCTCTTTTGGATCATGATGATACGCTAACACCGGATGCGTTATGCGAGGTGGCAATCACAGCCATAAGAAACTATCCAAAGCTTATATATTCTGATGAGGATAAGTGTGATGCTGAAGGAACTAAGTTTTTCCAACACCATAAGAAGCCTGCATTTAATGCAGATATGTTTCTTTCAAATAATTACATCTGTCATTTTACGACCATTCGTTCAGATGTTATGTTTCAGACAAGGTTCAGAGATGAGTATGACGGAGCTCAGGACTATGACCTTTTCCTAAGAGCTATAGGGGATACCATGTGGAGTCCCACTGCTTCAAGGCAGATAATTCACATCCCTAAGGTGTTATATCATTGGAGAAGCCATGATGCATCGACTTCTGCCAATCCTCAGAGTAAGACCTATGCTTATGAGGCCGGAAGGCGGGCTGTTAAGGACTTTTTGGATAATAACAAGATAGATGCATCGGTAAGTCACCTAAAGCACGTGGGATTTTATCGGGTAGAATACAAGGCTGATATTTTCGAAACCAGGAAGGATGTAGGCGTTATCGGCGGAAGACTTCTTGATAGAAGGGGACTTATAAAGGGCGGTAACTACAGAGACAGTGGGAAGGTCAGATTTGATAATCTTCCCAAGAATTACAGCGGCGGCTTTCAGCACAGAGCAGTTCTTCAGCAGGATACGGATGCAGTGGATCTCAGGTGCATGAGAATACGACCGGAACTCTCTGAAATCTATGAACAGATTTTTGGAGTGCCTTATCAGGATACTCTTGAAGGCAATCAGGTGGTATTTAGCGGCATCGGTGATGATGAAGAAATAAGAAGGAAATGCATTCTTTTCGGACAGGAAGTCAGAAAGATGGGATATAAGCTGCTGTGGGATCCGCAGTACGAGACCGTCATATAAAGAGAGGAAGTATTTTGCAAAGTAAAGTAACTATAGTTATTCCAAATTATAATGGAAAAAAGTATATGGACGACTGCCTTAGAAGTCTTGGGAAACAGACTATGAAGGCACCTGTTATTATCGTGGACAACGGCTCTGAGGACGGATCTGTGGATGCGGTTAAAGAGATGGCATCCAAAAAGCCCGGAAGATATCCGAAGCTTAAGTTTCTTGAGCTTCATGAGAACACAGGCTTTGCAAATGCGGTTAATGTGGGAATAAAAGCAGCTGATTCCGAATATGTGATACTTCTTAATAATGATACGGTATGCGAAGAGCGTATGACGGAGAAGCTTGTTCGTGCAATAGAGTCGCAAAAGAAGGTGTTTTCCGTTGGAGCGAAAATGCTCTCTATGAAAAACCCGGATGTTATTGATGATGCCGGGGATCTGTACTGTGCCCTTGGATGGGCCTTTTCACCTGCCAGAGATAAAAATAGCAAGAGCTATTCGAAGAGATGCGCTGTCACAACGGCCTGCGCCGGAGCAGCTATCTACAGAAAATATGTATTTGAGCAGATAGGATATTTTGATGAGGTTCATTTCTGCTATCTCGAAGATGTGGATGTTGGCTACAGGGCAAGGATATACGGCTATAAGAACCTTATGGAGCCTTCTGCAATAGTTTATCATGCAGGTAGTGGCACAAGCGGCTCCAGATACAACAAATTCAAAGAGGAGCTTACGGCATCCAACAATCTGTATTTTATATACAAGAATATGCCGGTGCTTCAGCTGATTTTTAACCTGCCGCTTTTGATAATCGGTGTTATTATCAAGCAGGTGTACTTTGCCAGAAAAGGTCTTGGTATGTCTTATGCTAAGGGGCTTTTGATGGGTATTAAGAAGATAATTAAACATTCAGACAGAAAGGTGCCGTTTTCACCCGGTAACCTCGGCAACTATTTCATATTGGAAGCCGAGCTACTTGTTAACTGTATTCGTAGACTTGCAGGGTGATTTGGTATAGAATAAATCTGATATGATTAAAGATAACCAGACAAATCTGAATAGAATTCATATTATTGGGGACGGATTTATAGTAGCTGGTTCTTATATACTGGCGTGGTATTTAAAGTTTGAGTCAGTATTTGCCAACGTCGCTCCAGATGTGGGTTACTTATCTATGGGGACATATTTTACTGCCCTCTATTTTTTGGTACCCGCATATCTTGTTTTATACAGCATGTTCAACCTTTACACCCCAAGACGTGCCACCAAGATGCGCTATGAGCTGTACAGTATCCTGCTGGCAAACGGTATCGGTGTAACAGGCTTCTTAGTAATTCTGTATATGATCAAGCAGGCACACTTCTCCCGTGTTATGATCGGGTATTTCTTTGTGCTGAATGTTGTATTCACCAGTCTTTCCAGACTTTTATTAAGAAAAATTCTGAGATATATCAGAAAAAGAGGCTATAACCTTAAGCACATTCTGCTTATTGGCTATTCGCGCTCAGCAGAGGGTTATATCAGCAGGATCAACAGTAATCCTCAGTGGGGATATGTTGTCAGCGGTATTCTTGATGACATGGTACCCATAGGCACCAGTTATCACGGTGTTAAGGTTATCGGTGAGATCGATATGTTATCAAGGTACCTTAGTGCCAACGAATATGATGAGATCACCATTACCCTTCCTCTGGACAGATACGACAAACTGGAGGAACTGGTTGCGATATGTGAGAGGTCAGGCGTACACACCAAGTTTATACCTGATTACACAAGCCTTTTTCCCAGTAACCCTTATACAGAGGATATTCTTGGACTGCCTGTTATCAATATCAGATATGTACCGCTTACTAACGGATTCAATGTTATTGTGAAGAGACTTACAGATATCATTGGTTCTTTAATTGCAATAATACTGTTTTCACCGGCTATGCTTTTTGCAACCATAGCAGTAAAGCTTTCAAGCCCTGGCCCTATTATTTTCAAGCAGGAGAGAGTAGGTCTCCACGGAAGACCTTTCATGATGTACAAGTTCCGCACCATGGAATGTCAGTCTGAGAAGGCAGAGAAAAAGGGATGGACTACCAAGGATGATCCCAGAGTTACTAAGATCGGAAGGATTTTAAGAAAAACAAGTATTGATGAGATGCCTCAGTTTTTCAATGTGCTTCTTGGAGATATGTCCCTTATTGGACCAAGACCTGAGAGACCTCAGTTCGTTGAAAAATTTAAAGGCGAAATCCCCAGATACATGGTTAAGCATCAGGTTCGTCCCGGAATAACCGGATGGGCGCAGATCAACGGCTACAGAGGCGATACTTCCATAAGAAAACGTATCGAATATGACATATATTATATAGAAAACTGGACCTTTGAATTTGATATAAGGATACTGCTTGGAACCTTTTTCCATGGCTTTGTTAATAAGAATGCATATTGAGTCTCTTCGACTTGTATAATTTGTCTTTTTATGGCAAAATAGGTCAGTGGAATATCAACTATAAAGGAGATTATACTGACATGTCGAATCGTGGTACCGACGGGCGCAGGAGAAGAAGAGGCAGGAAAAATACCAAGAAGGCATTTATCATCTTGGGAATAGAAGTAGTTGTACTGTTAATTCTGCTTTTTGTTGTATGGACTTTATTCGGAAGAATGAAGGTTGATAAAGTAGGAAAGATTAACCTCGATGAAGAAAAAATAGCCAGCAGTGTGAACAGCGGCGTCGAGGAGAATGAGGAGATGACCGGTTATAGGAATATTGCCCTGTTTGGTGTAGATTCCCGTGAAGGTGATCTTGATAAAAAGACCAGAAGCGATACCATAATCATCGCATCCATTAATAATGAGAATAACGAAATAAAGCTTGTTTCCGTTTACAGAGATACTTATCTTAATCTCAGTAACGATTCTTACAATAAATGTAATACAGCCTATGCTACAGGTGGCCCTGAGCAGGCAATATCCATGCTCAACATGAACCTTGACCTGGATATCACTGATTTTGTAACTATCGGCTTTGGTGGACTTACAGATGTTGTAAATGAGCTTGGCGGCGTTCAGATCAATATAGAAGAGAGTGAGATCACTCATCTTAACAACTATCAGTCCACAATGGCTGAGGAGCTTGGAATGAAATATACTCCTGTTACTGAGGTTGGACTTCAGACACTGGATGGTTTACAGGCAACAGCTTATTGCCGTATCAGATATACAGCAGGTGATGATTTCAGAAGAGCTGAGAGACAGAGAACGGTTCTCATGGCAATCCTTGATAAGGCAAAGACCGCAAGCCCTTCAGAGCTTGAGAACATTGCCGGCAAGATATTTGGTGAGACATATACCTCATTTGATCTTCAGGATATAATTGCATTATTGGGAAATGTTACCAAATATAATGTCGTTGCAAACGATGGATTCCCGACAGCAGATATGCGTACTACCGGAACAATGGGCAAGAAGGGCAGCTGTGTACTTCCTGTAACACTTGCTTCTAATGTACAGTGGCTTCACAATTTCCTGTTTGATGATACTGAATATGAGGTTTCATCAAGCGTTCAGGAATACAGTTCAAAGATAGCCGCTGATGTCAGTGAATATATCGGCGAATAAGTGGCAGATGATTTTGGGCCCCGGATTAGCCGGGGCCTTTTATAACGTTAGGAATAATATGCAAACAGTAGATGTAATAATACCTTCATACAAGCCGGGGCCTGAGTTTTCAATGCTCATTGATGAGCTTGAGAAGCAGGCTTATGCAGTAAATAAGATCATTATTATCAACACTGAGAAGAGATACTTTGTAGAACGTGCTGAAATAGTGGACACTGTGGCTAAATATGGCAATATTGAGGTCAGACATATTGATAAGTCTGAATTTGATCATGGTAATACCAGGAATTTTGGTGTCAGCCTTTCAAATGCTGACTTGTTTTTGATGATAACTCAGGATGCAATACCAAGAGACAATGCGCTCATTTCGCATCTTGTAAATGCGCTTCAGGATCCGGGAGTTGCTGCAGCTTATGCAAGGCAGTATCCCAAGGCCGATTGTAATCTGGCTGAGAGATACTCAAGGAAATTCAATTATCCTACGGAAGCTGTGCGCAAGACGATTAAGGATCTGCCGAGACTTGGAATAAAGACTTTCTTCTGCTCCAATGTTTGTGCAATGTACAGAAGAGATGTTTTTGACAAGGTCGGAGGCTTTTTGCACAAGGCTATTTTTAATGAAGATATGGTATTTGCAGGCAATGCAATGTATCAGGGCTATGCTATCTGCTATGTACCTGAGGCAGGAGTGATTCATTCACACAACTACTCATACATGCAGCAGTTTCGCAGGAATTTTGATCTCGGGGTTTCTCAGACAGATCATCCTGAGATTTTCGCCGGAATCAAATCAGAATCAGAAGGAAAGCGCATGGTTCGTGATACCATTCGCCATTTCAGACATATAGGTAAGTCTTATCTGGTGCCTGACTATGTGATAATGTGTTCCTTCAGATTACTTGGTTATAAGCTTGGACGGAATTACAAAAAGTTACCAAAAAAGCTTGTTAAGGCATGCTCTATGAATAAGTCTTACTGGAAATAAGACTTTGGGTTAGCAATGGGGGAAATATGGATACAAGACTTTCAGATGGTGATATAAAAAGTTGGGAAGAAGTTAGTCTTCTATATAATTCAGCGCTTAAACAGATCAATACCAAGCTTGAAATTCTCAATGATGAGTTTCAGGAGGTTCACAGGTATAATCCGATTGAGCATATCAAGTCAAGGATCAAGACGCCGGAGAGCATTGTTAAAAAGCTCAGAAGGCACGGATATGAATCCACCCTTGAGAATATGATCAAGTACGTTAATGATATAGCCGGAATACGTATTATCTGTTCGTTTACTTCTGATATATACAGAATCGCAGATATGATCAGCAATCAGCAGGATATAAAGGTTCTTACCATCAAGGATTACATTATGAATCCCAAGACCAGCGGATACAGAAGCTATCACATGATACTGGCTGTTCCGGTATATCTTTCCGACAGAATGGCTGATGTTAAGGTAGAAGTGCAGATACGTACTGTTGCCATGGACTTTTGGGCAAGTCTTGAGCATAAGATACAGTACAAATTCGAAACGAAGGCACCTGCCAGAATCAAAGCCCAGTTATTTGAGTGCGCCAAGATCGTTGCAGAACTGGACGAGAGAATGCTTTCGCTTAATGATGAGATTCAGTCTGTGAACACGCAGGATATAGAATAATCCCCATTAATGAGGAGTGCCCAGACACCTTTCGGCGCCCGGGCTATTATGAAAAAATTTATCTATCTTTCGGAGCTAATGTAAAATGCTTCATGTGTAAGGACTAATTCCTTAACACATTGTAAATTATAACAACCAATTATTAACAAATTATGAACATTCTTTAAACTTGCGGTTAATTCATACAAAAGATTAGATGAGCAAAACGAATTATTGTGCGAATTGCATAAATGATGTAATCTAGATACTGACTCATAATTGTTTGATGGGAGGGGCTATGGAAAACTTTATTAAGAGGCATACGGACAAAATCAGCGCGCAGGAGATGATAAAGGCCAATAATGCCGCTGAAGCAGCACATCGCGAGCAGATTGAGAAGCAGAACAAACAATATGAAGAGGAGATTGATGTTCTTAAGAAGAATGCTGACAAGCTCGAAGCACGCCTTGACAGTATTGAGGGGATTTTAAAGGATATTAAGGAGCCTAAAGCAACAAACGAAACATCCACCGGTGATCTTGACCGTGTTATTGACAGTATAAAAGAAGATATAGAAAAAAGAATGGACAAGACTGACGAAGCCACACATGATATCGGTGTGCGCATATATCGTAATGTCCAGGCTTCTGTTATTGATGAACAGAAAAAGCAGCTCGATGATATCAGAGAAGATCTTCATAAGCAGACAGATGCTATAAAAGGAGAATTCTCTGTGCTTTTAAGAAGGCTTGATACTACAAGAAATCAGCTTGAAGAGCAGTATCAGAACTCCAATAAATCAAATGGTAAAGGTGTTGTGCCTCTTTTGGTTATAGTTCTGCTTATCTCTTTGGGAGATCTTGTGTTCAACATATTAAGATTTTTAGGTTTGGTTTGATAAATGAGATTTAAAGGCAACAAAAAAATTCGAATAGGGTTATTTCAGGGCACAACAATTGCTGTTGTTATGTGGATAATTTTCTTATTGCCCGTATATTCACCTATAGAGCATGGCGCCAATAACATTTTCGAGGTTTCGTTAAACGGAGTGCATGTTGGAACACTTGCATCCGAACAGGCCGCGAAAAAGTGTTTAAGAGACGCTAGAAGGCAGTTTGCAAAGGGAAGTGAGGAATTAGTCCTTTCTGATGCTCAGCTCACTCTCGAGGGACGTGAGGTGCTTTTTGGAGAGGTTGACAGTAAAAAGACTGTCAGACAGAATATGCTCGATGTTTTAAAGAGCGACACAAAGACCACTCTTGAGAGAGCCTATACAGTAAAAATCAATAAGTTTATCGTGAATCTGGCCAGCAAGGATGATGTTTTTACACTTCTTCAGACCGCGATTGCAAAATATGATACTGAGAATTTATATAGTGTCGACCTTGTTACCGATAATGCAAGAGAGGTTAATGTACTTACCTCAGAAGTGGTTTCCACAGAAGAGGTAGAGGCTAAGGAGGAACAGATTAAGCTTCCTGAAGCCGGAATCGATCTTGCTATCAGCGAGATTTTCAATCAGATTAAGCCTCTTACAGAGGAAAAGAGCTTTGAGGATTATAAGCTTGGACTTATGAACATCGATTTTGGTGACAAGATAGAGGTGGTTGAAAGTTATCTTCCGCTTTCAGAGATAACAGATGTTCAGACCGCCATCGATGAAGTTACCAAGGATCAGGAGACCAATCAGATATATGAGATCCAGAGCGGTGATACACTTGGACTTATTGCAGAGAAGTTTGGACTTTCTCTGGATGATCTGGTGGCAATGAATGAGACAATAGACACTCCGGAATCCATGATTCGTGTGGGTGATGAGATTATAGTAACTGTTCCGGAGCCTGAGCTTTCTGTAGTTTATACTAAGCAGGAATACTATGAGGAAGATTATGAAGCTGATGTAATATACATTGATAATGACTCATGGTACACCACAAGACAGGAAGTTGTTCAGGAACCTTCTGCGGGACATCGTAAGGTAGTAGCACTTGTAAACTATGAGAATAACGGTGAGACCGGACGAGATATTCAAAAAGAAGAAGTTACTTACGAAGCTGTAGCAAAGATTGTAGAACGAGGAACAATCGTACCTCCTACATATATAAAGCCTATTTCCGGCGGACGCCTGTCCTCTGGATTTGGAAGACGTTCAGCACCTACCAAGGGAGCAAGTACCTATCATAAGGGAATTGACTGGGCTACTCCTGTAGGAACTGCGGTAATGGCTTCCAATGGAGGCGTAGTAACAAGAGCCGGATGGGGCAGAGGATATGGATATGTAATCTATATCAGACATTCCGATGGCAGAGAGACCAGATATGGTCACCTTTCCAAGATACTTGTGAGCGTTGGACAGTCCGTCTCCCAGGGACAGAAGATCGCTCTTAGCGGTAATACCGGTGTAAGTACGGGAGCACATCTCCACTTTGAGATCCTTATTAACGGATCACAGGTAAATCCGCTTAATTACTTGAACTGACGGTTTTTATTTTACAAAGTTATATATTTGTGGTATAACAATAGCCGTTAGCAATTTATGGGGAGAGTTTATTGACTAGGAAGTTCACAAATTTGTGAATGTAGTAGAGATTATATGGAAAAATACGTAATAAAGGGCGGTATACCGCTCGTTGGTGAAGTTGAAATAGGTGGAGCCAAGAATGCTGCACTTCCGATTCTTGCCGCTGCGACAATGTCTGATGAGACAGTTTATATCGACAATATGCCCGATGAAGCTGATACAAATGTAATGCTTCAGGCTATGCAGAGCATAGGCGTTATTGTCGAGCGTACAGGTCGTCATTCAGTTAAAATCAATGCTTCACATGTAAGTGACTATAGAATAGAGAACGAGTATATCAAGAAGATCAGAGCTTCTTACTATATGATTGGAGCTTTTCTTGGAAAGTATAACAATGCTCAGGTTGTATTACCCGGTGGCTGTAATATAGGTCTTAGACCTATCGATCAGCATATCAAGGGCTTTACCGCTCTTGGAGCTAATGTAACAATCGAGCACGGAATGATCAGTGCAAGGGCTGAGAAGCTCGTTGCAAGTCATATATATCTTGATATAGCCAGTGTTGGTGCCACCATCAATATCATGATGGCTGCAGCAATGGCAGAGGGTAAGACTATTATTGAGAATGCTGCAAAAGAGCCTCATGTAGTAGATCTTGCCAACTTCCTTAACAGTATGGGAGCTGATATCAAGGGTGCAGGTACTGATGTTATCAGAATCAGAGGTGTTGAGAGACTTCACGGTACGGAATATACTATTATTCCCGACCAGATCGAGGCAGGCACCTTCATGATGATAGCAGCTGCCACTAAGGGCGATATTACTATTAAAAATGTTATTCCCAAGCACTTAGAGTCTATCAGCGCCAAGCTTATAGAGATGGGCTGCCAGGTACTTGAGTCTGATGATGCAGTAAGAGTTGTTGCCACCAAGAGAATGCGCAATGCTCATGTTAAGACTCTTCCTTATCCCGGATATCCCACAGACATGCAGCCGCAGATTACAGTTGTTCTCGGGCTTGCCAGTGGTATCAGTCTTGTGACAGAGTCACTTTTTGAAAACAGATTTAAATATGTTGATGAGCTTACCAGAATGGGAGCCAATATCAAAGTAGAGGGAAGCACAGCCATTATTGAAGGTGTTGATAAATACACCGGAGCTGAAGTTGCAGCACCTGACCTTAGAGCAGGAGCAGCCCTTGTAATAGCAGGTCTTACTGCAGAAGGATTTACTACTGTAGAAGAGATCAGATATATCGAAAGAGGCTATGAGGACTTTGATGTGAAGCTCAGGGAGCTGGGAGCACAGATCACTAAGGTAGATACCGACAGAGATATTCAGAAGTTTAAACTTAAATTTGCATAATTAAAAAGAAAAGCCATACCTTCGTCTAGAGGGTGTGGCTTTTATAGTATCTGTTCTATATGGAGATCCGGATGCTGTGTCAGATCCACGTAGTCCGAACCAATCTTTAACGTCGGTCTCGACAAATGATCCCTGTTAATAAAGATTATTTCGCCTTCCTGCCCGTTGTTTAACCGAACCTTGTTCAGAAGATAGGTATTAACAATGTTTTGAAGGAATGTCATTATGGCGTTGGTATCGTATCGCTGAAGACCTTCAGATTCAAATAACTCAATAGCCAAAAACGGACATAGAGGATCTCTGTAAACTCTGGCAGAGGTCATTGCATCATATACGTCCGCAATCGATACGATTTTTGCATAATAATCGATTTGAGGTCCCTTTAAATGAGCAGGATACCCGGATCCATCGCATCTTTCATGATGCATAAGGGCGGCATTTTTAACATGATCGCTGACATCCAGATCGGTAAGTACCATATATCCCTGTGCCGGGTGGGTCTGTACCACCACATATTCATCTGAAGTCAGGTTTGTGGGCTTTGTGATGATTTCACTGGGGATCATCAGTTTTCCGATATCATGCAAAAGACCTGCCTCAGTCAAAACCTCGATGTCGTCATCACTCATTCTCAGCCATTGTCCCATAATATTGCATATCATGGCCACACTTACGCAGTGAACATAAGTTGCATCGTCATAACGACGAAGGCTGTGAAGCATATCCAAAATATTCGAAGGATTGTTACCTTTATGCATAAGTGCATAAATGGGAGACATCACTTCCTCGAGACTGAAGTTTTCTTTATCGTTAATGAGATCGTCTATACCGGATTTGAATTTCTGGGAGCAGTTTTCGAAATCCTGCTTAAACTCCTTGAATTCAGCGGTTTCGCGAAGCCTTGATGCGTATGAACCGTCTGAGCTGTCAGTGGGCATATTATCTAATGATTCATCATAATCTTCAACAAGGACATTTGCGACAGAATAAAAAGACAGCTTGGTGATTGCCTGATTATCAAGGACTGTTCCTTTAGGCAACACAAGCTGATTATTGTCATAAGAATATACATTGTCCGACAGGATCATGCCGGGAATGAGTTTTTTGGTGATCAACCTTTTCATAGGTGCCTCGCAGACAATAAATATTCAGCATTTATACAATAATTTTATGATATTGCGCTGACAAAAGTCAATAAAGGCACCTACACCAGGTATTAAAAAATGATTAAGAAAATATAAATGAAGGCTTTGTTATTATGCTTCCTGTCTCTTTGCAGAAACAATGGTAGCATTCTTAATGATGGGACTTAACTTCTTATATACTGCTACGGTAACACCGGTGATGATGCCGCCCTTTAAGAGGTTAAGAGGTGCAACTGCGAAAAGAACAAATGTAAGCATGTTGTTGATTGAAGGATTCACAGCTGTTCCCATAGCGATAAGTGAATCAACAGGCATTCCGTAAAGTGCTGCAAATGCAGGAAGTAGATAGAATGCATTTAATGAGCTTCCTACGATTGTGATAATAAGAGTTCCTGTAAGGCAGGAGATCATTGCCATCTTACGTGTCTTCTTAAACAGATAAATGATAGAAGCAGGAAGTACATAGCTGCAGCCTACGATAAAGTTGGCAAGCTCGCCTACGAATGCGGTTGTTGTTCCGTTGATTACAAGATTAAGAAGAATCTTGATGAACTCGATGAGCACGCCAGTCATAGGACCAAAAGCAAATGCACCGACTACTGCAGGAAGATCGGAAAGATCGATCTTATAAAAGCTGGGTGCGAAGAATACCGGAATCTCAAAAATCATCAGGATTGCGGAGATTGCGGAAAACAGTCCGATTATTACAACTTTACGGGTTGTAAGAGCGGAACCGTCATCACCGGTCTTTTTAGCAACAAGCTTTTCAGCTACCTTTGCTACGACAAACATTGCAGCGATAAGAAGCAGAAATACAACAACGTATCCTGCGTTGTCTGCAATTGAAGTTAATAGGTTGTTTTTCATTGGTTTTTCCTCCTTAGATTGTCGGGGAGGATTAGAAAAAGATTAATCGCGTAATAAAACTAGACATATAACGACATCTTCTACCATCCAGACTATACTGTCGGTTTTGGATTCACACCAAATCGGCCGCCGTAGCGGTTCGCGGACTTGCCCTCAGATGAGCTTCTCACCTGGGTATCACCGCCGGTAGGGAATTGCACCCCGCCCCGAAGATATTATTTACAAACACAATAATATTTCATCAAATCAAATTCGTCAATAGGGGTATAACTTGCATTTTGATGATTTCTGCAATATTCTGATTATATGAATACAATATTAGAAACATTTTCAGCTGAAGAGACTTTTGCATTTGGCAAAAGAATAGGCGAGACCGCAGAACCCGGGATGGTATATACCCTCGTGGGTGATCTTGGCGTGGGAAAAACCGTCTTAACCCAGGGCGTTGCAGCCGGTCTTGGAATCGAGGGCCCCGTAAACAGCCCTACTTTTACAATATTACAGGTTTACGATCAGGGCAGAATACCCTTCTATCATTTTGATGTCTACAGAATCGGTGATGCCAGTGAGATGGACGAGATTGGGTATGAGGATTATTTTTATGGGCAAGGCCTGTGCTTCATAGAATGGGCCAATCTTATAGAAGAAATATTGCCTGAAAAATACATGGAAATAACAATCGAAAAGGATTTAAGGAAAGGAACAGACTATCGCCGCATAACCCTTGAGACGATAGATAACAGATAAAATGAAGATTATTTCACTGGATACCTCAGGGCTTGTCTGCACTGTAGCAGTTACAGAGGATGACAGACTATTATCTGAGTTTTCAATTCAGCATAAAATAACACATTCAGAGCTCCTTCTTCCTATGATGGAGCAGATAAAAGAGAGGCTTTCACTTGATCTTAGTACTGTTGATGCAATAGCTGTATCAGCGGGTCCCGGATCATTTACAGGCCTTAGAATCGGTGTGGCAACAGCGAAAGGACTTTGCCTTGCGCTGAATAAGCCCCTTATAGCAGTGCCTACATTGGACGCTTTGGCATACAACCTTTATGGCAATGAGAATATTATCTGTCCCATGATGGATGCCAGAAGAAGTCAGGTCTATACGGGAATCTATACCTTTGTTCCGGAAAAAGAAAATGAAGATCAGCACGAAGTTTTCTATAAGATGAAGACTCTCATGCCGCAGGCAGCCATGTCCGTTGCAGACATAGCAGACAGGCTCAATCAGATTGGCAAAAGAGTTGTCCTTCTTGGGGATGGAATCCCTGTTTACAGAGATAAACTTGACGATCTTCTTAAGGTTGATTACATTCTTGCACCGCCTCTTGCCAACAGGCAGCGTGCTGCAGCTCTTTCTGTTCTTGCAGCGGAGTATTTCAGAAAAGGCAAGATTGCAGATACTGACAGCTTTGCTCCCGAATACTTAAGGGCATCACAGGCAGAGCGAGAAGCAAAAGAGAAAAAGGCTAATGCCGTTAAGATAAGAGAGATGAGCGCAGAGGACATCACAGATGCTGCCACTTTAGAAGCTGCTAGTCTTGGAAAAGAAGCCTGGACCGAGAAGCAGCTACTTGAAGCCTGCACTCGTGATGACACGGTTTATATTGTTGCAGAAAAAGCAGGTAGAGTAGTCGGCCTTTGCGGAGTAAGGAATATTTCAGGCGAGGGTGATATTACCAATGTTTCAGTGTCAGTAGAGCTTCGCAGCACTGGGATTGGATACTTGATGCTTACTGAGCTTTTGAAAAAGGCAGAAGGCATCGGATGCAGGGATTTTACCCTCGAAGTTCGCGAACAGAATCAGCCTGCAAGGAAGCTTTATGAGAAGCTTGGCTTTGTTAATGAAGGAATACGTCCGAATTTCTATGATGATCCGGACGATAATGCAGTAATTTATTGGAAGAGAAATACGAATGATTGATGTTTGTTTACTTGGAACCGGCGGAATGATGCCGCTTCCGAACAGATTTTTAACCGCACTTATGGTGCGATATAACGGAAAAAGCATACTGGTTGACTGCGGAGAGGGAACACAGATTGCCCTCAGGAAATCAGGATGGAGTCCCAAGCCCATAGATGTTATCTGCTTTACGCATTACCACGCAGATCATATTTCAGGACTCCCCGGAATGCTTCTTACAATGGGTAATGCGGAGAGAACGGAGCCCCTTCTTTTGGTTGGCCCCAAAGGGCTCCAGCGCGTAGTAAAGGCTTTGCGGACAATAGCTCCGGAGCTGCCTTTTGAGATTCAGTACCATGAAATAGAAGGGGATAGCGATGAATTCACACTCCCCGGAATGAATGAATTCAGAATTAAAGCCTTTAAGGTAAATCACAATATTTTATGCTACGGCTATACCATGCATCTTGATCGCATAGGCAAATTTGATGTGGAGAGGGCAAAAGCTTCGGGAATCGAAATGAAGTTCTGGAACAGACTTCAGAAGGGCGAGACTATAACCACAGACGATGGCAAAGTTTTCACCCCGGATATGGTTCTTGGCGAGCAGAGAAAAGGAATCCATCTAACCTATGTGACAGATTCAAGACCAACGGACAGTATCGCGGAAAATGCCGAAGGCTCTGATCTTTTCATATGTGAAGGCATGTATGGTGAAGAGGATAAGCTTCAAAAGGCAAGAGAAAACAAGCATATGACTATGTATGAGGCAGCAGAACTGGCTAAAAAGGCACAGGTGGAGCAGATGTGGCTTACACATTACAGCCCTTCACTTGTTAATCCCAAAGAATATCTGCCAAAGGTAAAGGATATTTTCAAGAACTCTGTTGCAACAAAAGATGGAAGAGTAATAACCTTGAGATTTGAAGAAGACTAAAGCATAGAAATTAACGGAATTAGGACGACATGTAGGAGGGGTATATGGACGATTCCAAAAAGAACGCTATTATAAAAGCTGTTATTTTGATGGTTCTGTTTGCTGCAGTTATACTGGGCATTTTTGTCATAGTAAATAGAGGTAGAAGCAGTACCAACAGCACTACTGAAGATCAGGAACTTACTGAGGTTCAGAAGATCACCACTACGGACCTGTCCAAGACCTATCCCAAAACACCTGCCACCGTTGCGGATCTGTACATACGTATAATGAAGGTAATGTACAAGCAGACCTACACTGATGAAGAGTTTAACCAGATGGCAGACGTAATGAAGGGTATTTTTGATGACGATCTTATTGCGAATCAGTCCAACTGGCCTCAAAGCCTTAAGGATGAGGTAGATCAAAAAAAGGAAGAGGACTATTCCATTTCCAAATATGAAGTCCTTTCAAATGACATCGAAGAAACCAAAGAAACCGGTGAAGAAATAGCAAACGTCCTTGCCAAGGTTTATTTAAGGCACGGAACCCATACAAATATATACAACTATCTTTTTGTACTTAGAAAAGATGCCAATAAAAACTGGAAAATCCTCGGGTGGACAGTATCAGAAGTAAAGGATACGGAAGCGAATTAATATGGATAACAATCATGAAAACATCAAACGCCGTACCGATGAGGACGGCGTAATATTTATGTCAATCAAAAATGAACAGACTGAAGCTTTGCAGGAATCAAAAGATGAAGATATTAACATTCTTGCTATCGAAAGCAGCTGCGATGAGACCGCTGCGGCAGTAGTCAGAAACGGAAGAGAAGTTCTTTCTAATATCATATCTTCTCAGATTGCACTTCATACTGTTTATGGCGGAGTTGTGCCAGAAATAGCATCCCGCAAGCATGTGGAGAAGATCAATGTCTGTGTGAGAGCTGCATTAAGTGAGGCAGGAATGACTCTTGATGACATTGACGTTATTGCAGTTACCTACGGCCCCGGGCTTGTAGGCGCTCTTCTTGTTGGTGTATCTGAAGCAAAAGCTTTAAGCTTTGCAACAGGTAAACCTCTTGTTGGCGTACATCACATAGAAGGACATATCTGCGCCAATTATATAGAATATAAAGAGCTTGAGCCGCCATTCATGTGCCTTGTTGCATCAGGCGGACACTCTCATCTTGTCTATGTAAAAGATTACGGAGAATATGACATAATCGGCCAGACCAGAGATGATGCGGCAGGAGAAGCTTTTGATAAAGTCGCAAGAGCCATAGGTCTTGGATACCCCGGAGGCCCCAAGGTGGACAAAGCTGCAAGAGAGGGAAATCCCGATGCCATCGCATTTCCCAGAGCCAAAACCTCAGAAAAATCCTATGACTTTAGCTTCAGCGGCTTAAAGTCTGCGGTTCTCAACTACCTTAATCAGGCAGAGATGAAGGGTGAAGAAATTAATAAAAATGACGTGGCAGCATCCTTCCAAAAAGCGGTTGTAGATGTTTTAACTGAGCACACAATGGAAGCTGCCGAAGAATATAAATGTAAAAAAGTCGCAATAGCAGGCGGAGTTGCATCCAATACAGCACTTAGAGAGAGACTGGAAGCAGAATGCGAAAAACGAGGAATGACTTTCTATAGGCCTGCACCTGTACTTTGCACGGATAATGCAGCCATGATAGGTGCCGCAGGCTACTACGAGTACCTAAAAGGTAACCGTGCAGGAATGGATCTTAATGCTGTTCCCAATCTACCCCTTGGAGACAGAGAACGCAGATATCATGGAAGAAGCAGTAACTAATCTTTTTATAGATTTATGTTAAGGAGATTCTCATTGAAAACAACAGCGATAGTGCTTGCTGCAGGAAGCGGCAGCAGAATGCAAAGCGGCGTAAAAAAACAGTATATGGAAATATGCGGTTCGCCGCTTCTTCTGTATTCTTTAAAAGCTTTTGAAAACAGTTTTATAGATGAAATAATATTAGTACTTCCCGAGAGTGACATACAGCAGGTAAAAGAAGATATAATAGATCCTGCCGGCTTTTCCAAAATAAAGGCCATAGTCGCCGGAGGAAGTACAAGATATCATAGTGTACGTTTAGGACTCCTTGCAGCCTCAAGAGATACTGAGGCTGTTTTTATTCATGATGGCGCAAGACCTTTCATAGATGATGAGATTCTCGATCGTGCTTTGTCCGCTGTAAAAGAATATGGTGCATGCGTTGTGGGTATGCCTGTAAAGGATACCATCAAGATTGCCGATGAAAACGGATTTGCTGCTACAACTCCCGACAGAGACAAGACCTGGCTCATTCAGACACCACAGGTTTTTCTCTATCCTGAGATATTAGAGCTCTATGAAAAGCTTGCTGCTGAAGAAGAAAGACTTCTTTCAGAAGGGGTAAATATTACCGATGATGCCATGGTTATGGAAACTTTTGGTACCAGAAAGGTAAAACTTATAAAGGGGTCTTATGACAATATAAAAATCACTACACCTGAGGATTTGACCCTTGCGGAATCCATTATAAATAAGAAACTATAAAATTATTAAAAATTTTCAAAAATTAATATTGACAAAGGTTTACTACGTTGTTATTATAATTATCGCGCTGTGCGTTGAAGCCCAACAAACAGTAGCCGATATAGTGTTTGGAGCGATATCGAAGCGGTCATAACGAGGCGGTCTTGAAAACCGTTTGGCGGCAACGCCACGAGGGTTCGAATCCCTCTCGCTCCGCTCAAAATTGAAGAGTGAAGAATTAAAGTCAACACTTTTGCAGAAGTACTCAAGAGGTTGAAGAGACACCCCTGGAAAGGGTGCAGGTCGTTAACAGCGGCGCGAGGGTTCAAATCCCTCCTTCTGCGGTCCTCATCAGTAACATCGATGAGATGCACTTTGACAATGGAATAGTAATGCAACCCTGAAAATTCCAAACAGCATTGAGAAGAGCAAAATCAATCAGGGATAGCTCGTGCAAGTTTACTTGCTAAGAGCTATACATGAATGATTTTATTTTGCGAAAGCAAAAGATTGGGAAACGCGAAGCGTTTCGCAATACCGGCTCTGATCAATAACGAATATTCAGAGAACAAAACAAACCTAACAAGGTAAAAACGGACAGAACAAAGCCAAGCTTTAGTTCTGGTCAGACGAACGATCCAGTCACTTTAAGTGATTAGATAGATTTTAAACGTGAGAGTTCGATCCTGGCTCAGGATGAACGCTGGCGGCGTGCCTAACACATGCAAGTCGAACGGAGATTTAACGCTGATGAGGCTTCGGCGGAATCTTGTTAAATCTTAGTGGCGGACGGGTGAGTAACGCGTGGGC